>NZ_CP134153.1 GCF_032164335.1 Winslowiella toletana
TTGAATAGCGGAACATTTTCCGATTCTACCTATTTCGACTGGTCGGAATACGACTTAGCGAATCTGCGTGAAGCACGCGATTCTGCTGTTGTTTCTCCGAAGCGTACTCGGCGTCGTCGCGGAACACACTCGACGGCGTGTAAGTGTGCTGATCCTAAATATCTTCGATCTGCGAACTTTAGCGAGCTCCCGAAAGTACTTCGGGACGGGTATCATCGTGCCCAGAAACGCCGTTTCTCGCGGCATCCGTATTTCGTGCATATGCGCATAAATGCTGGCCGTGAGCGAGATTTCCGACAGGAACGCCAGCATCTCCTCGATGCACTGGCCGTTCTGCTGGTCAGCGGTTGCGACATTGCCACGTTTAACGTCGCCCTCAACAGTTCACAGATATGCAAGGCGTTAAGTCCAAAAGATTCCTGGGGGGATGTAATACCTGGTGAAGAGGTCACGCCTTCCCGCATTTGCCGCGCACTCGATCTGTTAGAAAATTACGGTCTTATCGAGCCGTACATGCGTCGTCTGGACCCGTACACAAAAACATACCTCCCGCGTCATGTCACTTTAACAGAGCAGTTCTTCAGGCTCCTCCAGGTCAATCTCGATCTGCTGTACAAAGAGCGTGAAGAACGTCTGCGCGCGCTGGCTGAGGGGATTCTTGCCCCTGGCGAAGTGATGTCCGTAAAAGCGGCCCGACAGCGCTTCTTTGACGAGAAAGTGGCGCAGGCCCTGAAGGTTCGCCGCGAGCGAGCGATAGAACAAAAGCGCCTTTCCAGAATTGCGCGTTCTACCCAGCTCGATGACCGGCAGTTCCAGATTGCCGCTTGGCTGATCAACACGCGGCCGGAAGTCTCAGGCATGACTCCGGATGATTTCGAGTTGCTGGTCTATCATTACCTGCGTCAGATCAAACTCAATTTTGACGCTGAGCCACCAGGCTAACTTAACTTTCACTCCACATTTTTCCTCTACCGCCGCTGGCGGTTTTTGTGCTTCCCCGCGTTTAAAAACTGGCTGAAAAACCATCAATAAAACCTGCCGTTACGACACGCATTACCGACGAAAACCCCCTGATGAAGCAAACTGGTCATGTCCCAGTAGTTATGCACAAATATCCGCAAACATAGAAGACTTTTTACCCGCAATGACTGGAAGTATTACCCGCAAGTTTTTCTTAATCTTCTGGAAGCCCTGGGCTCTTTCTTACCATTGAACGCTTACGCGCCTTTGCCCTCTTTAAACATTCAATTAAAAAAGGATCTTATTCAGTCCCGCTTTCCTGTGGAAAACGGGGATAATGTCCGCCGCTTGCAGCGGACTACGTCCGCGCCGGTTCGGGAACAACAAATGTACCTCCCGCCACTACGCAGCGGGCATCAAACAGAGTTAGATAGTTACAACATCCAAAATATTCACGTAAAGAACTGAACCGTGCACACCTGAACCATCACAGCCCCTCCCCACCACTGAAAAACGAGGCCGCTCCGGATCAAAGGCCCGGAACGGCCTCGTTTTTAATGATGGATGTTGTAACTAGAGTTCTGAGTCGCTGTGAGTCGTTTCGCTGAAGATAATGAGTAACACGCCCGTAAGCGGCCCTTACGGCCCGCTAACGCGGAGATACGCCCCGACTGCGGCTGCACCTTGTCGTGACCACTCCGACGGCGCACAAAAGCTTCTGTATCGCGTTTAGCGGGTTTTGGTCTGGCAGGGCGAAGGGATGGATTGGTGGAATCTATCAACAACGTAACCGGCTGCGCCGGGCTACGGCGCCGATCTCTCACTGAGCCATATTCACCATCAACTGGCGCCTCTATGTCGCTTCGCGCCATTCAGTGGACCGGCTGCGCACTGCTCACCAGTCCAGTATGCATGTGATATAAACGGTTATGTTTATAGGGGTTATACGCCGGAACCGCCAAAATTTTGTATATCATGGTGTAGTGAATGGGGTCAGCCAACTTAAATAGAAAGAGGATATCTGTAGATGCTGCAGAGGTAATCAAAGGGGGAAACTATGGCCAAAGGAAAAGTCTATACCATTCAAATTACGGGGCTTGCGGCAGATGACTACTGGTTCGGAGAGCAAAGACAATCGGATGCAAATACTGAATGGCGGGATACCTGGGGTCAGTTTGGATATCGAAAATTATTGTACGTTAAGGCTAAATTTTAAACACAAGCCACACTTTCACAAAGCGCCTTGGGTATCGTATGCCTGTGTAGCGCAGTAGCCGTCGTGTCTATTTTATGAGATACGAATTAACGCAGATTTTGAGATTCTTTGTTTGATGAGAGATTTCTAAACTCAAATTGTGTATTTCTTTCTGTATCTGGCCGGAGTTTCGTTTATCAGCTTACTGAACTGACGATGGAAGTAGCTAATGCCCTGAAAGCCACATTGCATGGCCACGACACTCAGAGGAAGGGGAGTTGTTCGCAGTAAAAAGCAGGCTTTTTTTATTCTCATTTGTAGCAGATATTCGCTAAATGAGAGGCCAATGAAGTCGTTCATATCACGCTTTACAGCACTGATACTACAGTAGGACTGTTCAGCCACCTGTTGTAACGTTAGCGGCGTTGTGAAATTTTTATCTATAAAATCAAGAATCATTTCGACGCGCTGATTGCGGTAAGGCAGAGACGGAGGCCTTTCAGATATATGTTGAATGTCCTTATCTTCAAGCAACAGCTCAAATAGCGCAATCAATAGGCTAAGACGCGTTAGCGGCGATTGGTGATCGGTTATCTTTCTGAATAACGGCTCACACGATTTCGCGCATTTAGTCGAAAAGTGAATAGCGGGAGCTGCCAGCGATAAAAGTTGGCTAATGGTGCGATACTCTTCCATTCCATTGAGCAACAGCCGTTTAAACCATGTTTCAGGGATTAAAATCACAAAAACTTCACTTGGTGGCGTATCTGAAGCACTTTCCCATGAATGGGGCTTGTTAGGGGCGATGAAAACCAAGTCGGGCGTACTGTAAACGGAAACATGGTTACCGATATAGCGCTTACCTTCACTATGCAGCGTCAGCTCATTAGCTCATTTGTGTTGCAGCACAGCGGTACAAAAGCTTACCGCATGTTCTGCTTATGTCGGTACAGCGCCTGGATGCGACAAATCTGAGAGGGGCTGTACCCTGTAGCATCTGCTGTTTCACGTATACTCAGGTTCTTAACCTGCCGGTAATAAAGGACTTTCTGATGCCGCTCCTGATCGGCCTGCTTGCCCCGGTATTTACCCAGCGTATGCGCCCGTTCAATTCCCTGTCTTTGCCGCTGGCGACGACTCAGCCAGTCCTTATGCGACATTGCGGCCATCAGATCGATAAGCATATTGTTGATGGCGGTTATCACGGCACGGGTGACTGGGTCTGCGTGCGAAGCGTCTTTATCTGACAGCGCCTGCCATGAGGTGGGTACATCTAGGCTGACAATCCGCAGCTCATGTTGTTCTATCTGCTTTTTCAGCGTCATCCAGTCGCTGTTACTCAAACGGGTCAGACGATCTATCTGTTCTACCAGCAGGATATCATTGTGGTGACTGTCCATCAGTAAGCGCCCCAGTTCCGGACGGTCAAGCTTTGTCCCGCTGATATTTTCCCGGTAGTAGCTGGCGATTTTATGTCCCCGTTCCTGGACGAACCGCTCCAGCATCTCTTTTACCCGATCGGCGAACTGGTCTTCCGTCGATGCCCTCAAATAAGCTCTGATGAACATTTTTCCACCGCATTATCGCATTTAGGTTATTGCATTTAATATATCGCATATAGGTTATGTCATTCATTGTGTGCCGTCACGTTTTGATTATGGCGTCAGGGTGTACCCTTATGCGAGAAGCATTTTTGTTAAAAATACCGCACCGAATAATTTATGAGGGAAACTATATGGCAAGGAGGCAGATTCTTTCTCTTTCGGAAAGAGAATCTTTACTGGCATTACCGGACGATGAGTTAACGCTGACACGAATGGCGTATTTTAGTGAGCATGATCTGGCGCTTATCAGTGCTCACCGTAAACCCGCCAGCCGTTTTGGTTTTGCCGTCCTTCTTTGCTATCTGAAAAATGTCGGCTTTGCACCGGATAAAAAAATCCCACTCTCTGATGCGCTGCTGAAGCATATCGCCAGCAGGTTAAAACTTACCGGGGATCTCTGGCCTGCTTACCTTTCCGGCAGGGAAACCACGCGACGCGAACATTTAGCCGAACTGTACCGCTATCTTTACGTAAAAGCATTCACCGGCAAAATACAGCAGGACTGCATTACACATCTGCAGCCGATGGCGACGCGCACCGATAAAGGTATTCTCCTGGCCGAAGAACTGCTGGTCTGGCTCCGGCAGAACAACGTGATAATCCCCGCGATTGATGTCGTGGAACGTACCTGTGCGGAGGCCATGGCTGGCGGCGATAAAATCGTATTTCAGACCCTGAATGCCTCGTTAACTTCGGCTCACAGGGATGCCCTGGATCGTTTGCTTGAGTCCTCAGATAATCAGCCTTCCAGGCTGACATGGCTTCTGCAACCGCCGGGTAAAATCAATGGTAAGAACGTGCTGCAACACCTTGATCAGCTCAGCAGCATTGAATCGCTGGCATTACCTTAAGGTATAGAGCGTAACATTCACCAGAACCGGTTGCTGAAACTGGCGCGGGAAGGCCGAAAGATGAGCAGCCGGGATTTGACCCGATTTTCAGCAGCCCGGCGTCATGCGATCCTGGTATGCGTGCTGGAAGAAGCCAGAGCCACACTGACAGACGAAGTGATTGAGCTGCATGAGCGAATGCTGAAAAGCCTGTTCAGTAAAGCCAAAAGAACACAGGCTGAGCGCCTTCAGCAGACCGGAAAGCTGATCCAGTCAAAACTGAGGCAATACATCGATGTCGGTCAGGCGCTGTCTGAAGCCCGTGATTGCGGTGGCGATCCATGGCTCGCAATAGAAAACATAATGCCATGGCCTGAATTTGTCGCCAGTCTGGAGGAAACACGCCATCTCGCCCGAAAGAATAACTTTGACCCGCTGCATATTATTACCGAGAAATACAGCACATTACGGAAATATGCCCCGCGCATGTTGTCCGCTTTGCAGTTAGTCGCCATCCCGGCAGCGCAACCTCTGGCCGATGCGCTGGTTGTGATCAAAGACATGTACCGGAAGCAATCCCGCAAAGTACCGGCGACGGCACCGCTTGAGTTTGTCCCTGAAAGCTGGCGCAAGGTAGTGATGACTCCGGCGGATATTGACCGGCAGTACTATGAATTTTGTGCGCTCAGCGAGCTTAAGGGGGCGTTGCGTTCCGGGGACATCTGGGTCAGAGGCTCACGGCGCTACAAAAACTTTGATGATTACCTCATACCCGAAAAGGACTTTGACAAACTCACACCGGCGCTGCCACTGCCCGTATCAGCTGATTATCATGAGTACATTACCAGCCGTATGACCCTGCTTCAGTCCAGACTTGAAGAGGTCAATGCCATGGCCGCGCGTGGTGAACTGCCCGATGTGGAAATATCTGACAGGGGAGTAAAAGTCTCTCCGCTGGATAACTGCGTCCCGGTGCAGGTTTCACCGCTGGCAGAGCTGATTTACAGCATGCTACCGCGCCCTAAAATCACGGAAATTCTCGATGAGGTAAACAGCTGGACGACGTTTACCCGGCATTTTTCGCATATAAAAAATGACATTACCCGTCCCGATACCCGCCTGCTCCTCACCACCATCCTTGCGGATGGCATCAATCTTGGTCTGACCAAAATGGCGGAAGCCTGCCCCGGAAGCACCAAATCATCACAGGAAGATATCCAGGCATGGTACATCCGCGAAGAAACCTATTCAGCCGCCCTCGCAGAGCTGGTAAACGCGCAGGGAAAAGACCACTTGCGGCATTCTGGGGAGACGGGACAACGTCATCATCAGACGGGAAGAATTTCAGAACAGGCAGCTCAGGCCGCTACGCAGGACAGGTTAACCCGAAATAAGGGCAGGAGCCCGGACGTCAGTTTTATACCCATATTTCGGATCAATACAGCCCGTTTTATACCTGCATAATCAGTCGGGTCAGGGATTCAACCCATGTGCTCGATGGCTTGCTGTACCACGAAAGCGACCTGGAAATCAGGGAGCATTACACCGATACCGCGGGTTTCACCGATCATGTCTTTGCCCTGTTGCATCTGCTGGGATTTGCGTTTTGTCCGCGAATCAGGTGTCTCCACGACAAAAAGCTGTTTATCAAAGAGAAAGCGGACCAATACCCGGCGCTTCAGTCACTGATATCAACGACCAGCCTGAATCTGAAAGAGATAGAAATTCACTGGCGCGAAGTGCTGCGCCTGGCGACCTCGATAAAGCAGGGAACCGTGACGGCATCCCTGATGCTGAAAAAACCCTAGGCAAAACGGACTTGCCAAAGCACTGAGAGAAATTGGCCGCATTGAGCGAACGCTGTTTATGCTCGACTGGTTCCGCGATCCTGCACTGCGTCGGCGAGTACAGGCGGGGCTGAATAAAGGTGAGGCACATAGCGCACTGGCGCGGGCGGTATTTATGCACCGGCTGAGAGAAATCAGGGACAGGAAGCCGGAAAATCAGAGCTATCGCGGCAGTGGACTAACGCTTCTGACGGCTGCGATCTTGCTATGGAATACTGTGTATATGGAAGGGGCGATCGATGCCCTGAAGCGTAAGGACTAAAGATCAACGAACAACTGCTGTCGCATTTGTCGCCGTTAGGCTGGGAGCACATCAATCTGACAGGCGATTGGATACCGGCTTCCGGTAAGTTTCGTCGGCTAAGGCCCGCTAAAGTAGAAAGGTCAAAAAACAACCTTGACGTACAATAATTTTCGATATCCAAACTGACCCCTTAAAGGGGTATTTAAATTACAATTTAATAAGCCCTGCTTACATCACAAGTTGATCAGGGCTAACGCAACATCCATTGTGTCTGACGAGAGAATTTTGAATAATGTAACCAATAGTAATGCCACGTAACCTGTTACGGAATCATAAATTAACTTAGCTATTTACTTTAAATAATCATAGGAATTACCCTTAGGAAAAGATCCTTAGGACTTTTCCGTGTAAATACGATTTTTTCACGATTCTTTTGATTGATAGCTAATATCAAACCTTTCGAAGCAACGCTATTCTTGCAAAAAAGAATGTTCCAAAAAACATATTTCAAGCGAGACAAATAAAATAAAAACAATAAACCGAAACGTCAGACCAGTTAGTCAATTTATATCGTGAGATTACAACAAAAAACCTTAAAGTAGCATAAAATATCGCAATCAATGAAAACCTATAATTTATACCCACAAATAAGATAGTATCGATAAATTCTACATATATAGTGTAAAACACTGGAATTTGTTCAACTTTCAATCAATAAATGAAGCAAAACACTAAAAACAACTGCTCAAATAAAAAACAATGGATAGTAAAGAAACGTAATATATAATTATTGAGGTGGCGTGATTCAGGATGTTATCCTGGCAAACCAATCAAAGGCGACACATAACAAAATCGTAACAAACCATCTTAATCGGAAGAAAATACATGTAATCAACATAGTTGATCTCAAAACTTCTTATGAGAGTACAGGCAGTGAAAAATAATATCCAATCACGCCTTCATTTATTCTTAAAATTATTGGGGATTGCCAACTAATGAACCTTTTTCCCTCCAGTAAATACGCACCTCGGAAAGCTTTGCATCATAAGATAATACAGTCTCTTAAAAGAATCGCTCCGCCCGCTGACGGGGATAATTTTCCACCACAATCTGAATGGCCTTCGACACGACAGATAGCTGACAATAACGATATCAGTATCTATAAAGCGCGCCTTTTACTCCTGGAGCTGTTAACCAGTAATCAGGTGATGGTCAGTGATCATTCAATAAAACATTCGCTTCGCTGGTATCCGCGTAGCGAGAGTTAGCCCGCTCTTTAATGCAGAGGAACTGACTTTGCCAGCCAGTATCAACTTGTTCATGACATGCATCATTTTTATGACAATACCTTTTTTTTGGCTTAAAAAATCGCCTGAAAAGAAGGCTGTCACAGTAACCTCTGCATTCTGTGTACTCCTCTTGGGAGTATGTATTCTCATCATTCCTCTGGCCTATACGTCAGGCAACCATCTTTTTCATGCTGCCTGCCGTATCACGGGGATGATCATCGGCATCTTTTTTCTCTTTTCCTGCCTTCAGAGGCGCTATTGCCAGCAGACTTTTTTATGGCTGGTATGCGGGCTGCTTTTTATCGTCATCCTGCAGGTGATCGTAAGTTATCAACAGGTTTTTGCACCTTATAGTGGCTGGATTCCCTTGTACGGGCAACGCATATACGGCACATTCTTTCAACCCAATTTACTGGGCAGCTTTGTTGCCACCGGCCTGGCACTGGTTTTAACTCTGCTTTTACTACCTAGAATGACTCTTAAAGCCAACATTCCTGAGCGCTGCCGCCAGTGCGTACTGATGATACTGTTGATGGCATTTTCGGCAATCCTAGTATTGATACAGTCCCGTGCTGGTTGGATAGGTGCGATTACCACCACACTGTTGCTACTTTTCCGTTTTGGCAGACTCAACTCAAAGCTGAGCATCGTGGCAATGATCGCTTTAACTGTTGGTGTGCTTTTAGGGATATATTACTTGTTGTGGGATAGCTCTTCTCACGTGATTCAGATTACTCATGAGGCCAGCAATCACGCACGCTGGACGATGTTACGTGACACCCTGGCGATGATTGTTGAAAGGCCTTTTCTCGGTTGGGGATACGGCAGCTTTGAATACAGCTTTCAGCATTTTCGCATCAGTCGGCTCCCACCTATCGCCGTTACCGAAATCGCCCGCCATCCCCATAATGAAATATTACTGTGGGTTGTTGAGGGCGGGATCGTGGGTCTGCTGGGCGTCATCGTTATTCTGGTAGGCATTTGCTTCATAATTCGTCAGGCCCTTCATCATGATCGGATCGCCTTTGCCGTCGGCCACAATATGGCTGGCGTACCAACGGCTCTGTGTATTGCACTACTTCCGATAGCCATTCACACACAGCTGGAGTTTCCGTTCTATATCTCAATGCTACATTTTGCTGTTTTTCTGCTTTTGCTTGCCATGGCGGATCGTATAAGCAGTGAAGAAGGCAATCAGCAGCATATGCTGCCAGTTGTCAATGACGTAATGATAAAGACGGCAATGTTAACCCTCACGTTAGTTTTGATTTTAGCGGGAAGCTTTTCGCTGAATGGCAGTCTTGCACTGGCAGAAACCGAAAAATTCGGTATGGAGGACGTCACACCGTTAAAGGCGTTGCCGGCCATATCCCGTTTTTTGAATCATGAACGAGTGATCTTTGATGAACAGGTCAATGCTCTGCTGACCTATAACCACTCCCGGGATGAAAGATTACTGGAGCAATATAGCCAGTGGGCACAGGGTTATTTGCAGCATCGGATCGATAAGAACGTTTATGCAAGCCTTATCATGATATTGCAGCACCAGCATCGATTTGAGATGGCTGAACTGTATCGTAGGGATGCGGTTCTGTTATTCCCGGGCGATTTTCGTTTTTCAGCGTTGACAGAGGAAAATAAAAACAGAATAGAAGCCACTTCTGGCGTTAATAAATCGGTTTGATATTCAAACTAACCAGTGTCCATCAATCGCACACGCAATGTACGAAATGGACTTTCGCCGCAACAAAATTAAGTTACTGGCTGCATATAAAGAAACCAGTACTTTGTGATGAGAGCATTATTGTTATGAATAACAGAGCATTAAAAACTTATTCACTCTGGGTTCCCCTCACCTTTAGTATTGCATTTTTATGCGGCTGCGAGGGGAGTAAATTTTCAGTTCCCGCAGCAGAGCAAGAGGCTGTCGCCACAGCACAACAAAAGACAGTCGCTCAAACAGCTTCATCCGGGGAGAAGGAAGAGCTCACCCGGTTGGCCCAGTGTCAGAAGGAGCTGGATGCTCTGAAGGATATCAATCCAGGACAGCACAAACTTTTACAGCAGTCCTTTGAGCAACTGATGAAAGGCGCGGCTCAATATGCCAGCCTGCGATCACAGGTAAACACTGAAACACAGGAAACGATGGACGCTCTGTATCACTATAAGGCAAAGCGTTTGTGCGCCAACATTGCCCAGACGACTTTAAACGGGTTAGCTGAACGTGGAGAGCGGCAAAAATGATGCTTGCCAGTGAGGGCTGCAGGATCAGCCATCTTCGCCAGCTGATCATCCTGTTGCCACTGATATTGATGACACAAACGGTCCGCGCGAATGAGGAAACTTCTGAGCTACTCAAGTTTGCGGTGCAGTACCTCCATGAGAAAGAGAAATCAGCTAATACCGTACTGCCTGCTTTAAAGAACAAGCAGCAGAAAATAATGGGAGCATCAACGTCTCAGGCATGCAGCAGTGAGCATGACGATCTTGTAGCAAAGCTTAAACAAAGAGATACGCAACTTAATGAACAACGACTCACTCTTCATGAGCTGGAAACGCGACTGACCGAGCTAAATCGGGCTATGAATACGGCCGGGGCGCGTGAAAATAAGCTGACCACCGACTATACCAAACGGGTGATGAACGCTGACTTTACTACTGTCTGGCAAATGTTGAGCAGATTTCGAAACCTGCTGCCTGGGTCATTATCTTCAGATTCAAGAAATGCCTCTCTTTTTGAAACGCTGCAGTTACCAGAATGTAGTTATTCTGATGCGAGTTTGCTGCTTGAGGAGCTCAGACAGGAGAACAGGACGCTGACAGACAGCGTCGTACAGAAGAACGATGCCCTGAACACACTGCGTCAGGAAAAACAGGCTGCCGAAGCCAGCCTCAGCGCACCCGGAGAGCAGGATGAGTGGCTTAAAAAGCGGTCGTCCCATGAGGCAATCGTCGCCGACCTGAGATCACAGCTTGAGACGCTTAATAGAGAGAGAGGGGTGCTGACAGACAGCATCGCGCAAAAGGACGATGCGCTGAACACACTGCGTCAGGAGAAGCAGGTTGCCGAGGCTGGTCTCAGCGCGTTCACGGGACAGGCCGCCCTGTGTAAACGAGAGCAGGAGGAGTGGCTTAAAGAGCTGTCGCTTCATGAAGCTATCGTCGCCGATCTGAAATCACAGCTTGAGATGCTTAACAGAGAGAGCGGAGATCTGGCAGACAGCATCGTGCAAAAGGACGATGCGCTGAACACATTGCGTCAGGAGAAGCAGGCTGCCGAGGCCAGCCTCAGCGTGCTCACGGAGCAGGCCGGCCTCAGTAAACTGGAGCTGAAGGAACGGCTTAAAGACCAAGCCTCCCAAGAGGCTATCGTTGTCGATCTGAATGCCCAGCTTGGCGTGCTCAGACAGGAAAACGGAATATTAAAGGAAAGCATCATACAGAAAAGTAGCGCACTTGACGTACTGCAGAAGCACACTGAAGAAGTTGATTCACGCATGCTTAGGCAGGATCAGGAAGTAACGCGCCTTCGTGATGAAGTAAAAGGCTTGCAAGATCGTGCCCAGATCCAGATTAAACCGGGAAGTCTTAAGAAGGCAGAAGAGCGTCGGGCCTATGCTGCAGGCGATGTTATCGGACACGACATTATTAATATGCTGGAAGAACGAAAAAGCTGGGGAATCAAAACAGACAGCCAGATCGTGCTGGCAGGAATTATCGACGCTTTTTCGGGGCATCACCGACTATCGAATGACGAATTGACTAAAGCCTTGTCTGATTCACAAGTCATCGTCGCCGAGGCGCGAGAGAAGGCCAGCATGGTACAGAAAAAAAATTCAGCAGCGTTTGTTGCCAATTTTAAGAAAAAAAAAGGAGTTAAGTACTCAACGACCGGTTTCTGGTATCTGATCGATTATGCTGGCGACGATCGTATTGCTGAAAATGCGATTATCGATTTAGTCGTAAAAGAATCGCTGGCTGATGGTACCGTGGTGCATGATATGGCTATGAATGATAAGGTTCTGTCTCAGCCCCTTAAACTATTCCCTCCTATTTTCCGTGAAGCAATAAGCCATTTACAAAATCATGGTTCACTGACGATGTTGGTCCCTCCTGAACTGGCATATGGAAAAGATGGCTATCCACCGAAAATTCCACCTGATGCCACAATGATTTATGAATTAAGGATTGATAATATCAGCGAAAGTGATAATAAAAAATCATATCCAGAAAAATAAATCATTCTGACAAAACAGATAATGTCTGTTTCTTTTAATATTATTAACGCTTTATTTTTATTAAATTCACATAAAAATCAATTAGCACAAGTCCACTGCGACTTATAGACATTTAAGAGGAAAGTAAAATGATCACAGAAAATAAACGTGAATATAATTTTTATCCTACATCTTTAATAGAAAATAAAATAAAAAAAAGGATCACGATATCTATACGTGACTCAGATATTTTTTTTATCGAAGGATTTAAAAATATCATATTGAGTTACTTTTATGATAATGCAACGGACGTTATATTTCGCGATTGCTTTTCGCCAAGCATGCCGGTCGATCTGGTGTTTTTTTCTGTTCCTGCCAACTCATGTAATAATTGCCGTTCAATTATAGAACCGAAAGCATATTCCGGAACAATATTTATTCCTATCAGGAATGATATCAGGAGCAGAATTCAACAATGTAAGCCTGAACTGGCTTTATATAGAAATTCGAGTATAGACGATGCCTATCTGCTTTTGAAGAAAATAACAAAAAAAGAGTACTCCTTTCTGTATCAGAATGCGTGTGGTTTTACACGTGAAAAAAAACTGACCAAACGGGAGTATGAACTTGTTCTTTATATGAGGGCCGGCGCAAGCCAGTCAGAAGCAGCCGAAATGATGAAGGTCAATGTCAAAACAGTTCATACTTATAAAAATTCAGTGATGAAGAAGCTCGGATTAAAGAAAAAACATGATTTTATATACTGGCTTTTGGCAACAGGGAGTTTTTTATATCAGAACGCTTCACTTAAGACTGGTGAAAACTTACAATTGTAGCATCTGAAAAAGGCTACCTCTGATTTATGATTGCCCTGATAAAATGCCGCAAAAAAAAATTTGAGCCTCGATATTTTCATTTAAATCATCACCAGCATCGGCAGTGGTCAGCAGCAGCAGCAGCAGCATCTGATCACTGTCGGTACTTGTGATAGTTCTTATTAGTCATTTTTTTACGTGACATTCCAAGCGTTTTTATTACTAAGGAAATATTATCCCTCACAACAAAAATTCGGATATGAGGGCAGAGGCCTGGCCAGCAAAGAGAACAGGTAACCTCCAGTCTGAATAGGCGTACACTTCAGTAATCCACCATTACTAACATTAATGCTAATTATGAGTCCCCTTTCATTAGAAATGAAAAGAGTCTAGCATATGTCATTGAGTTTAGTGACAAGCTTATCAATTCCATTTTTAGCTTCAAGAATATTACTCTCAAGCATATAGGCGGGCGTCATCAGAACCTTATTCAGATCATTTACCTCAACCTTCTTAACCCTCGATATTTTGTGAACGCGACCCGTTTCTTTAAAGTCAGCTATTGTCTGAACATCATCACCGATAGCAAGTATTATGCCAGTCCGATAAACTACCGGAAGTAAGAAAGGAGCCATGTTTATGTATCCGACAGGTTTTTTTTGCACCTTAAATTCATGTATTTTTTCCAGGATGATCAGATTATCCTCTGAGGCCTTATCATTGAAAGAAAAAGTTGGAGAATGCTCTTCAACACACAAGCCAGCAGGAATGATAAGTGCATCAAAATGATCCGGGATGCACTTACTTAACGATTCAACATTCTCAAGCAAAGTTACTGCTGATTCATCCGATGTCTTTCGCTTTTTACCAGTCTTTTTGTTGTAACGATGATGCTGACGATAACGTGAAGAAAAGCACTGATACTCTATTCTGTTTTTTTTCAAAGCAAGTATAGTCAGAATAATCTCATTAGTTTCAGCACCCAAGGAAACATCGTTATCGGAGAGAATAATCGCAAATACTTTATGTCTCATTTTACACTCCTTTTATCATAGTCACTTATCATCATCCCTTACTGTTTTTATCATGAACACGTTAGATAGCCAACTAAAATCAAGGATATTTATCTGATTAAATGTATTTATATACACAATTTTGATTTACATCAAATCAATCAAAATGAATTGTTATTAGGCGAGTGTGAATAAGATTACTGTCAGGGTTTCTGCATCGTGATCATTTTGCAAGGTTACATTTCTCAAAAAATCAGGATGTATGTCCTGCCGAGAAACCTCACTCAGAAACTTCTCGTTCGTGATATTTTTTCGATTTTTACACTCTTCCTAATTTTGATGAACTCAACTGATCTGATTATGAATGAAATTAATTTATGTGAATTATTTGAATATTTCAGGAAACTATAATGACTAAAAATAGACTCAGGCGACCATCATAATGCACAAATAACTTAGTGATATTTTCTGATGCCCACGGATGGAAACATGTCATCACAGCCTGCCGGTCGACAGCAGAAAGAAAATTTCGGCGGCGAGGTTATTCCTAAAATACGTAAACCACACAAATTTTAAGGAATAACTGTTGGCTCTTCTGTAGAATTCATTCTGCTCTCAATTGACAAATATTATGGATATTTTCATGTTTAAAAACAGCGCGTTATTTGCATTTTTATTGATACTGACACCAGTCTCCACAGTGCTGGCTACACCGCAAGCGGCAAAAGGTTGTGAAGCCGAGCATCGCGACATTGAACAGCGGCTGAATTATGCACGCAATCACGGGAATACTCAGCGGGCCAGCGGCCTTGAGAAAGCGCTGTCCGAACTTGATGCTCACTGCACTGATGAAGGGTTACGTGCCGAGCGTCAGGAGAAAGTGCGGGAAAAAGAACAGAAAGTTGAGAGGCGCCGCCTGGAACTGACAAAAGCGCAGGCTGATGGACGCCCGGAAAAGATAAGTAAAAAGCAACAGAAGTTGTCAGAAGCAGAGGAGGAACTTACAGAAGCAAAAGGCATGTTGAATAAGTAAAGCCACATGGCGGGCATACGCTTAATAAGAGAATGCATTTGTCGGCAATCGTCCTGTCAGGATCATATCTGGTATCCTCTGCTTATTCCTACGAAGCAGAGATCCCTCGTGCGTTCAGGCTCCGGCCTGAATCGCTTCGGCGGATTCATGTCTCAACACATGACCTGATGGCATTGTTTACAGAGCAGGAAGATATCATCAAACCTGATGGGATGGACGTTCCATCAGTGGTCAGGTAGCCGATACACTCAGCCATGTGTCTCTGGATAGTCAGTGTTATCAATAGGATCGGGAACATCATTTTTGGCACCGTTGAAGACACTTTCAGGCGGGCTGGCGTATGGTACGCTATACATGCACAGCAATTATGATTCAGAAGTCTCTATGCTGACTATTCGATTATCTGATGAGATTGAGTCCTGTCTGGACTCGCTGGCGAAGCAAACCAACCGGCAGAACAAGGCCTTCTATGTCCGGGAAGCGATACTGACGGATCTGGAAGACCTGGACGATTGTTGTCTTCCAGCCGCGAGGCTGCGCGTGTTCATCATCGTGATGAAACAGTGCATTCGTTTTAGGGCTGGAGGAAGCGTTAATTAATGAGTAGGGGAATTTAATTGAAAAGCGTAATAGTTATTTTAGCTGTGGCGTCATTATCAGCATGCGCCGCTAAAGAGGAAAAGAAGCAGCCATTACCAGATATGGCGAATCCAGCCTCAGTTTTTTGCGGTAAAATGGGGGGAGCGCTGAGTATTGTTAAGGAATCTCCCGGTGAAGTTGGTTACTGCACACTGCCCAGCGGTGAACGCATTGAAGAGTGGACCCTCTATCGAAGAGATAACAAATAGCAAGTAAGCCTCCCGAATTAGGCTCCTCCTGTAACTATCTGATTTTATGCTTATAATCTGTCTTTTTTGAAGTCAATTATCCGCAGCTTATGAACGGGCTCGGTTCATCAGGCACGCTCCCGGAAAACCATGGTTTGTTCACTCAGCACGGATCCCGAAGCAATAAAATTTCTCGCACGGTTAGTCATACTCAGGGTTGAAACGCACTAGCCAACTACGGAACGTGATAAAAATTACAAAAAATAAAGCCGTGCCCCAACCGGAAGAAAGGAAGATGGCTAAGTTTGACACGAAATGTTGCGCATAGGCGGTTTTCTAACATGCTCAGTAATGATAACAGCAGATGCTATCAGTAAAGAGCTATCGTCGACGGCGCAGATAAGACGATGCTCAGAGATGCCCCTGCGGAAACAGAAACCATCAATATTATGCTTCAGGAGTTCAGATTTTCCTTTCCTTCAAGAAGGGTTCTGCTGGTATTCTTACTGAGCTCATTTATCTTATCTTTCTTTTATCCATTTCCTGCCAATAAAGACAATCTTCCCATGCCTCAGCGGAGCATGTCAGTTTCACTCGATGATTCGACGGGCTTTAGTGCTTTGCAGATGTGTTGGATCGGGGCTTGGCCCTTTATAATGGTGTGGGTTCTGATTAAAAAACAGTCCTGACGTGCAAGAACTCCCGCTGTAAAAGTGGTCTGAAGCGACTTCAGAATAGCCTACTGCTCCTACTGATGCCGCTCCCCCTAACACAGAGCGATATCTGCCCGAGGCAATTCCACACTGACCTGCCCAAAAACCGACAGGCATCCTGAAAGCACCATTCTGTCCAATCCGCCGACTTATCCACAGTTTCTGTGGATAATACTCTTTTTTGTGACTGTCAGCGGCGTCCGATACTGTATGTAGTGCCGGACGGAGTAGGCCTAACCCTCCCGGTGGATAAATTCTGTATCCGGCGCCGTTCCGGCTGCTCGGCAGAGTTCCGTTACGAAAGGATTAAACCGCATCAAAACTGACGCCAGCCGATTTATTAACACTGATCTTTATAAAATTAAGCCCTTTCATAGTGTCAGGAATTTAAGATGTGCCCACCTGTCATGATTTTTTTAGCATAGCCACGGCATCAGTGCCGATCATGTGAAACTGCACCCGGTGCCGCGCGGCGACGTCGAGCGCGGATACCTTTGTGTACACCTCCGTCGACTTCAGATTCTTGTGTCCCATCAGACTTTGCAGCG
Organism: Winslowiella toletana; assembly: GCF_032164335.1. Lineage (NCBI taxonomy): Bacteria > Pseudomonadati > Pseudomonadota > Gammaproteobacteria > Enterobacterales > Erwiniaceae > Winslowiella > Winslowiella toletana. The sequence continues at coordinate 17,136 of NZ_CP134153.1, forward strand.
CCTTGAGCGGAATTCCCGCGTACAGCATGTGCATGGCGTAACTGTGCCGGAAGGTGTGAGACGTCACCGGTACGGAGAACATCACGCCGTCGGCCGCGGCTGCCTCAACAACCTCATTCAACCAGGTACGCACTGTCCGATCGGCGACTGTCCACAGCCTGACTTTTTCAGCTCTTCCTGTCTCCGAATTCCGTCGCTCAATTGGGATCTTGAGCGTGGCCGTCATCATCTCCAGCTGAGTCACGTACTGCGGAGCCGAAAGCGGCACCAGGCGGTGCGGCACGACGGCTGACGGCGTCCGTCCAGATCCGCGCGCGGCCTTTTCACCGCGCTGCTTGAGCGTGGCCAGCTGCACGTAAGGATAAGGCAGTGTCAGGCTAAAATCAGATCTCGTCAGCGCGAGCGCCTCATTAATGCGAGCGCCGGTATTCCATAGTGTCGTAAACAGCATCTTGCGGTGCAGGTCCGGTACGTAGTGAAGCAGGGCACTGACCTCCGGGGCCAGCAGATACTGCGGGTAGTCGTCATGCCGGGCGGCCATCTGCCGCAACGCCAGCGCTGCCGGATAGTCAATCGCGACCGGCAGCTCTGTGGCCGAACTTGGTGTAGGCTGGGACGAAACGTGTACAGGAATCCATCCCTCGCGCGTCTGCATATACTGAGGATATGCGAAAAGGCCATGAGGCCAGGAGGAAGTGATGAGAACCGTATCTATTTTTAAAAACGGCAACAACCGTGCCATCCGTCTGCCTCGCGATCTGGATTTTGAAGGGATGAGCGAGCTGGAGATCGTCCGGGAAGGAGACAGCATCATCCTGCAGCCCTTCCGGCCGTCCTGGGGCTCGTTCGCACAGATGGAGAAGACCGATCCGGACTTTATGGCGGAGCGGGAGGACGTTGTCAGCGGCGAAGGACGATTTAACCTGTGAACAAGATCAATATGCTCGACACCTGTATCTGCTCGTTCATCATGCGCGAGCAGCCGGAAGCGGTACTGAAGTGCCTGGAGCAGACGGTACTGCGCGGCCATCGCATAGTGGTCTCGGCTATTACCTACTCTGAAATGCGCTTCGACGCCACCGACTCGAAGGCCTCGCCGCGCCATATTGAACTGGTTGACGCATTCTGCGCACGCCTCAATGCCATCCTGCCGTGGGACCGCGCCGCGGTGGAGGCCACCATGGATATCAGGGCCGCGCTGTGGCTGGCCGGAACGCCAATTGACCCGAACGACACGGCGATTGCCGGGCACGCCATCGCCGCCGGCGCCGTACTGGTGACCAATAATACGCGGGAATTTGAGCGGGTGCCCGGCCTGGTGCTGGAAGACTGGGAAAAAACAACACGATGAGTTATGTATAGTGCCCTGCTGGCCAGCCTGAGAGTCAGCGAATGATAAAGAGGTTCTACGCCGAAACTTCCGACACTCACTCGCAGTCAGGCATCACTGAGCGATCAGCCCCATAGGGTAACCCTGCAAAAACAAAAGAGAGTCAACGTTAACTTTGATGAAAAAAAACATATCCACTTCAAGTTGTGTGTGCAAAACAAGGCACATCTATTACGGATGTGATAAAGGACTTGGTCGATAATTGGCTGAAAGAAAATGACAGCTAAAAACTCAAATGAGTAAAAACACATTAACTCAAAAACACACATATCCATACCGAGAACACTGATCGGGTGCATGAATTTTTATGTGCCAGATCGGTGTTGGCCAAGCAAAGCGCAGCAGCGTGTTTAGATTTATAGTAAATGGCGTTTATGGTTCATCTGTTGGTGCAAGATACGCGCAATCAGAATATCCGTATTACGAACCGTATAAAAAATGGCATGTCGCTGAAATTCAATGCGCATCACACCAGGAACGGCATGGTAGTCACGTCCTAAATTTGGCATTCCGGCTAGTGTCTCGAAAAATGCCTCAAGTGCGTCTGTATAATGGTCTGCCTGAGCTTCACCAAATTTTAAGAGCGTATAATCATAAATCCCGGCGAAGTCTTTTGCCGCCCGTTCGGTGAGTTTATACACGATGTCTCAGTTTTCTTTGTGCTGCAATATCCCGCAGTGATAGCGAGCTTTCACCGCTTTCCAGCCCAGCAATAACAGCCTGGCGAATAACTTCATCGTTTGTTTCCTGCTGCTCCAGCAATCGCAGCGCAGAGCGCATAACTTCACTCGCAGAGCTGTAACGGCCACTATCTATTAATCGACTAATAAACGAATCGAGTTGTTCGCCAATCGTAACGCTCGTTGTTCTGGCCATAATGCCCCCTGTGTTAACTATCAACACAATGATAGAAATCCTTGCTCCTGGTGTCAACGAATACCCCCAAACGGACTTCGCTCCCCTTTCTGCCAGACTGGTTTTTTAGCTTACTTTTAGCGATGAAGAAGGCTGTGGTTACCGTCACCCCTTTCTTTTCAGCTGCTGTTTTAAGCCAAAAAAAGGGATTGTTATAAATATTGCCCAGTTAATGCTAGCGGAAAAAATATATTCCTCTGTTTATGAACAGGTTAGATATCGCTACGTGGATACCAGCGCAGAGTGTGTTTTATTGAATGATCGCTGACCATTACCTGTCTTTTTTTCACCAATTCCAGTAGTAACAGACGCGACTTATAAATACTGAGGTCATTCGTGTCCGCTATTTGTCGCGTTGAAGGCCATTCAGACTGTGGCGGGAAATTGCCATCGTCAGAAGGTGGAGCCATCCTGTACAGTGACTGTATTATCTTTTTATGTAAAGGGTTTTGTGGTTCATATTTACTTGAGGGGAAAATATTCATAAGTCAGTGACTCCCGGTGTTTTTTTGATAATTAAAAGATGGGCAGGTGTCTTTATGTTACTGACCATTGGACCGTGCAATCCTGTGGTGTCTGCCACTCATACAACATCGTTCGCTCATCATCTTTTCCATCGAGCCTGTTTGTTGCATTTTTGTAAAATATCGCTATTAATTCCTATTTCAGGATAACGCTCTGAATTACGTCTCAATAATTATTATATGTTACGCCTTTATGTGATCCATTTTTTTTTATTTGACCGCGTCCATTTGGTGCTTTATTCTCGATTTTGCCTGCTTGATGGGCGTAAACCAGTGTTTTATTCTGATTTTCCCACATTTGTATCATCCATCTTTTTTATCGTCGTGAATTATCACCCCCTGAATTTTGCGATGTTTTATGCTGTTTATTGATTTTCGGGAGAGATTTAACGATACATTCTCAATTAGCCAAGCTGATGTTTTAGTCTATTGTTTTTTATTTTTTCGTTTTATTTGAATATGGTTTTTCGATGCGATTTTTTTTGTAAGAATAGCGTTGCTTCGAGAGGTGTGAGACTTTCATCAACTGAAAGATGTTGTGAGGAAAAGGTGACTTACAAAGAATAATCCTAGAGTGTTTTTCTTAATGGAAAAATCTGGATGTTCTAGCGGTAAGGCACATGAAATTTTCTGTAGACTTAAGATTATTCGAAATGGCTACATGGTTTTATTTTGGTTAGATTATTCGAAACATATCTCGATATGCACAACGGATATTGCATTAGCCCTTCATTAGTTAGTGATGTAGACAGGGCTTTTTAAAATTTTATTTACAATACACCTTTAAGGATTTTTTTACATGAAACTGAATAAAAGCGTTTTGGTTGCTGTTGTTGCTCTGGGTATGGCTTCTATGGCTAATGCAGCCGATCAGGGCCACGGTAAAGTCACCTTCACCGGCTCCATCATTGATGCACCGTGCTCTATCCATCCTGATTCTATCGATCAGACCGTAAACCTCGGTCAGGTCGCTAACTCAACGTTAGCAAACGGCGGTAAATCTACGCCGCGTAACTTCACTGTTGACTTGGAAAACTGCTCGTTCGGTTCTCCTGCAACAAAAAACAAAGTTGCTCTTACCTTCACGGGTATGGAGTCAAAAGCTAAAAACGGCCTGCTGGGTATTACCGGTACTGCAACAGGCGCCAGCGTTGCTATTACTGACGGTTCTGGCCAGGTTATTTCATTGGGTAAAGCGACCAACCCGCAAACCCTTCAGGATGGAAAAAATACCCTGAGCTTTGCTGCATATATGCAGGGTGACGGAGCGTCTGCTGCTATTACTGAAGGTGATTTCCAGGCAGTTGCTGACTTTACCCTGGCTTATAACTAATCTTCTAGTTTTATTTTCTGTTGATATATGCATGCGGGAATGCCCGCATGCTTTTCAACAAATGACGATAAAAAGATAAATATAAGTGAGTGTGAGAAATAAGTTTTTATAGTGATTCCTTGCATATTTTTCCCACGGGCTGCCAGTTTCACTAAGGAATGGGTCAGGTAAATATGCAAGGAGCCATTATCGACGCTTCCTGCGCCATCGCTGTAGAAAGTCGTAAGAAGACTGTCGAAATGGGTGTTGTGCCGCTGATTGATATCGATCGTGAAGGCTGCGCGGACAATAAATCCTTTTTATTCAGCTGGTTAACTATTTGGTCCTCAGGGTCGAACAAAATTAGCCGGAACAGTTTCAGGTGACTTTTGGGTGGCATGCAAGGAAAATTGTTCAGCGTTCACGGTAAGGCTTCTGGTATTGCTTTGCAGATAATTGATCGTCAGGAAAATATTGTGCTGCCGGGAAAGGCATTAACCTTCGCCGATATCACGTCAGGCAACATGCATCTTAATTACACCATGAAACTGGTGAAAACTAATAATGAGCTCTACGCGGGTGATTGCTTTTCATTAATTCGATTCATGCTGACTTATTTTTGAAAATTATCCGCGACTGAACTGAAACTTAAAAAACCAGGTGTTTATATGAGAATTTCGTCTAAAGAAAAACGGATGCGTCTTCGGGTGTTAGGCCTGTGTATATCTGTTGCGCTGGGTATTTCAGCGAAGCAGGTTTATGCGACAGACGAGATTCAATTTAATACGGATGTGCTGGATGTCAATGACAGACAAAACATCGACCTGAGTCAGTTTTCCCGTGGTGGCTACATTATGCCTGGCACCTATGGCATGACGGTGCATATCAATAAAAACGATCTGCCGGACCAGCAGGTTCCTTTCTATCCGCCAGAGGATGATCCTGACGGCAGCCAGGCCTGTATTAGTAAAGCGCTGGTCGGGCAGTTGGGCTTCAGGGATGCTGTACTCAAAAACCTGACCTGGTGGCATCAGGGCGAGTGTCTGAATGAAAAGAGCGTACAGGGAATGGAGGTTCGTGGAGATCTTGCCACTGACGGCCTGTACCTGACTATTCCGCAGGCTTTTCTGGAGTACACCGCAGAGAACTGGGATCCCCCTTCGCGCTGGGATAACGGTATTCCGGGACTGTTATTGGACTATAACGTTAACGCCCGAAGTCAGCAGCAGCTGAAGCAGGGTACGCGCGGGTACGCCGTCGGAGGTAACGGTACTACAGGTGCGAATTTTGGTGCGTGGCGACTGCGTGCAGACTGGCAGGCCAGTCTCGAACACCAGACTGGATCAGGACAGCCGACAAAACAACAGCTGGACTGGAGCCGCTACTACGCATATCGCGCGATACCAGCCCTGCGCTCAAAAATGACGCTGGGCGAAAACTACCTGGATTCCGGTATGTTTGACAGTTTTCGCTTTGCCGGGGCAAGCCTGGTGTCAGATGACAACATGCTGCCACCCAACCTGCGCGGCTATGCGCCGGAAGTGGTGGGCGTAGCCAAAACGAATGCCAAGGTAGTGATCAGCCAGCAGGGACGGGTGCTGTACGAGACCACCGTTGCCGCAGGGCCTTTCCGCATTCAGGACATTAACGATGCGGTCAGCGGTGAGCTGAACGTGCGGGTGGAAGAGCAGGACGGTAGCCTGCAGGAATTCACCGTCAACACCGCCAGCATTCCTTATCTTACGCGTCCTGGTTCGGTCCGTTTCAAGTTTGCAGCCGGTAAGCCGTCTGACCTGAAACACAGCACACGCGGACCGCTGTTCGGCACCGGGGAAGCTTCTTGGGGCGTCAGCAACGGCTGGTCACTTTACGGCGGAGCCTTGGCGGGCGGCGATTATAACGCCCTGTCACTGGGCATTGGTCGTGACCTGATGGCTTTGGGAGCGTTGTCATTTGACGCCACTCAGTCGCGTGCACGGCTGCCGGATGAGTCAAAAACGCTCAGTGGCGGGTCGTATCGCCTCAGCTACTCGAAAAGCTTTGACGAGCTGGACAGCCAGGTCACGTTTGCAGGTTACCGTTTCTCTGAGCAGGACTTCATGAGCATGAGCGAGTACCTCGACGCCCGTGAGACCGGTATCCGCAACGGGAATGGTAAGGAGATGTACACCATCACCTTTAACAAAAGCTTCCGTGATTCAGGTCTGAGTACTTACCTTAATTACAGTCATGAAACGTACTGGGATCGTGCGCCCAGCGACCGTTATAGCCTGACGATGTCGCGCTATTTTGACATCGGCAAGTTCCGTAACGTGAGTCTCTCGCTGTCGGCTTACCGCAACCAGTATAACGGTACGAACGATGACGGCGCTTACCTGTCGCTGTCCATGCCGTGGGGAGACCGTTCGACCGTCAGCTACAACATGACGGCCAGCCGCAAAGATGTCAGCCACCGTGTAGGCTACAGCAACCGCATTGATGAGCATAACAATTATCAGCTCAGTGCGGGTGCGGCACGGAGCGGCGTAAACGCGAGTGCCTATTATAATCATGAAGGTGATGTTACGCGTACCAGCGCCAATGCCAGCTATCAGGAAGGCACTTACAGCGCCATTGGTATGACCGCTCAGGGCGGAATGACCCTAACCGCAAACGGCGGCGCAATGCATCGTGCGGGAACGATGGGAGGTACGCGTATGCTGATTGACACCAGTGGCGTGGCCGGCGTACCGGTACGGGGTTACGGCAGCACCAGCAATACCAATGCCTGGGGAAAAGCGGTGATCGGGGACGTGAACAGCTATTACCGCAATAAGGCCAGCATCGACCTGAATAAACTCGGTGATAACGCGGAAGCCACCAAATCGGTGGTGCAGGCAACGCTGACCGAAGGGGCAATTGGTTACCGGAAGTTTGATGTGATTGCCGGACAGAAGGCGATGGCGATTATCAAGCTGGCAGACGGCAGCGAACCGCCGTTCGGTGCCACGGTGCTGAATGCCCGTAAGCAGGAGACCGGTATTGTTAACGACGGCGGCAGCGTGTACCTGAGCGGCATTAAAGCGGGTGAGAGTATGGTGGTGAAATGGAACGGCAGCGCCCAGTGTGAGCTGACACTGCCGGCTCCGCTGCCTGCAGACATGCTGATGAATACTCTGCTGCTGCCCTGTCATCCGTTGAGCGCACAGAACCAATAAGACGAGAGACTTCATGAAACAACCAATGCGATTTTCGGATGCTGTCCGGACCTGTTCACTGGCGCTGGCAGCGACAGGCATTGTTCTGGCGGCTGCGCTGATGGTGTCGCAAGCTCAGGCCTCCGTGCCCCTGGCCGACAACGGCGTGACGCTGGTGAGCCTGAGCGTCAGTAATCCGCAGCCGTATCTGGCACATGACTGGGATAGCGAGGCAGGAAATAAAAACGGGCGTTCGTCAGCTGTTTTCCCCTTTGCGCCCGATAAGTCGGGGCAGATGAAGGAACTAGCTCCTGCAACGATGCCACCGAACAGTGAAACTGTCTACAGTGAACCATTGAGTTGTCATCCGGGCTGCAAACGAGCCTGAACATTTTAGAATATGGAAAAGAGAGACGTAACCATGAAACAACAGATGAGCAGCATGGGTGCATTACGGGCATCTTCTCTGAAGATGGCGGCGATAAGCATGACCCTTCTGGGCGCGCTGGTTGCGCAACAGGCACACGCAGCGATTGCGCTGGACCGTACCCGGGTCATCTTTGACGGCAGCGAAAAATCAATCAGCCTGAACGTCAGCAATCAGAATAAACAGCTGCCGTATCTGGCGCAGGGCTGGATTGAGGATGAGCAGGGCAAAAAAATCCAGAGCCCGCTCACCGTGTTACCGCCGGTACAGCGTATTGAGCCGGGCAAGCCAAGTCAGGTGAAGATCCAGGCTCTGCCCGCGGCGAAGTTGTTGCCACAGGATCGTGAGTCGATTTACTACTTTAATTTGCGTGAAATTCCGCCGAAGAGCACGAAACCTAACACGCTGCAGATTGCGCTGCAGACGCGCATTAAGCTGTTCTATCGTCCGCCGGCAATCGCAATTGAAAAGAACGCTACGCCGCCGCAGGAACAGCTGACGCTGAGCAAGCAGGATAACGGGTATCTGGTGAAGAACCCGACGCCGTATTACGTCACCATTGTCAATGCCGGCAGCAAAAAGGGTCACGACGGGGCGAAAGAGTTTAAACCGATGATGATACCGCCGAAGGGGACAATGCCGCTGACGGCAAGTGCAGCCAGCGTAGGCGGAAGCCCGGTGCTGACCTATGTTAACGACTACGGCGGCCGGCCTCAGCTGAGCTTCAGCTGTTCAGGATCGACCTGCACCGTGGTGCCGGAAAAGAAAGCACAGTAAACAGCCGCGTGCCGCTGTTTTCAGATGAATACAGCGGCACTGGCGGGCAGCCCGTTTACTCTTATGCAATAGCGTGGTGGAAATAAATGACAGGGAATACAAACAAATCCCAGGAACGGGTGACGGCCATGAAGGGAATCATGCGTTATCGCAGGGCCGCCTTTTTGCTGTGCGGGATGCTGGGAGCCCTGCCGCAGATAGCGACGGGTGCCGGTCACAGCGCCTCCGTTACCGTGAAGGTGACGGTTGTGGCGCCGCCGCCGTGCATCATTAATGACGACCGGGCGATAGAAGTGGATTTTGGTGACGTGATCACCACCCGGGTGGACGGCGCTCACTACCGGATGCCGGTAAATTATACCCTGTCCTGCACCGGAGATACCGCCAATGCGATGAAGCTTCAGGTGCAGGGCAATAGTGCCACTTTTGACGGGACGGTGCTGCTGACAAATAAAGAAGGGTTAGGCATTGAGCTGCAGCAGGGCAGCAGCAAGCTGCCGGTCAACAGCTGGCTGAACTTCAGCTATCCGGACAAACCGGAACTGTGGGCCATCCCGGTTAAGCAGGCCGGGGCCACCCTGACCGGGGGCGAGTTCACGGCGGGCGCCACAATGAAAGTGGCCTATCAGTAACAGGAGCGGAATATGATGATAACGAAGAACGTCCTGCTGCTGTGCACCCTGATGGGGTTTGCCGCCATGGCGCAGGCGAAGGACGGCGAGGCCGATATGACCTTTCGCGGCACGCTGATTGAGCCGCCGCCGTGCACCATCAACGACGGCAATCAGGTCGACGTGGATTTTGGTGAACGGGTAGGGATTAATAAGGTGAACGGGGTGAACTACCGTCAGCCGCTGAACTACCAGATTGTCTGTGAAAAAAGCGCTGCCAGTTCCCTGGCGCTCACCTTAAGCCTGAGCGGGGCGCAGACCGGGTTCGATAACGAGGCCCTGCTGAGCAGCAAAGAGAACCTGGGGATCCGGGTGTACCAGAACGACCAGCCGTTCACGCCGGGCAGTTCGCTGGCCATTGACCTGTCCAGCCCGCCGAGGCTGGAGGCGGTGCCGGTTAAAAACGCGGGAAGTACGCTGACCGAGGGCGCTTTTGAAGCCTGGGCCACGCTGCGCGCCGATTATCAGTAAGGAAGCAGATATGCCATACAAACCGGTTAAGTTGTTCGCACAGGTCTCTGCTCTGCTGCTGGCGCAGGCGTTTTTCACCCTGCCGGCCACGGCGGCGGCGGGCGATAACGTGCGTTTTCACGGCGCTCTGGTGGCGGAGCCCTGCGTTATCCCGCCGGGCGAGGAAGAGATAGCGCTGGATTTTGGCACTATCATTGATAAGTACCTGTATCTGAACACGCGGACCATCGGGCAGCCGTTCACCCTCCATCTGACCGACTGTGACCAGAGCCTGGGCCAGACGGTGAAGGTGAGTTTTTCAGGCACGGAGAGTACGGCACTGCCGGGGCTGCTGGCAATTGACGGCAGCGGCGGCGCCAGCGGGATCGCCATCGGGCTGGAAACGCAGCAGGCCGTGCCGCTGCCGCTGAATAAGGCGAGCGGTACCTATCCCCTGCGGTCGGGCGATAACCTGATCGGGCTGAAAGCCTTTGTACAGGGCGAACCCGCAGCGATAGCGAACCAGACGATTGGCCTTGGCGCGTTCAGCGCGGTGGCGACGTTCAGCCTGGAGTATGAGTAAGGTGATTAAGGGCTGCATGGATGTGGCTGGCAAAGGGGGACGCCTGACAATCCTGTGTGAATACAAGTATCGAATATGGAGTGCACTTTATGAATTTAGACATTATTAGAAAATCAAAACCATACGCATTGGCACTATCCGCTGTCCTGAGCCTGCAACTGATGAATACCGGTGTCGCCTACGCATTGGAATGGCCTATGCTTCAGGACTTTTATATCACCTCTTGGGACAATCCACACGAGGGAGTCAAATACGGGACCTCTGGGAGCGTGATGACAAGCGCTCCAGACCGACCTGAGCCGGGGCCGTCCACTGCACATACCATTAATGTCATTCCCTGGGGGGTGCATTGCTCTTCCGGCGATACGGCCGCGACCTTTTCGGGCTGCTCGTGGTCATATCCAGGATATGGGCACTCGCCGACGCTACTGGGCAAATGCCAGACCATCAGCCCGACGAGTTGGGTCCTGACTTCTGACTCCACTTGCACAGTGGCAAACACCACTAGCGCTGGATATTATGTCCACGTTGGTGCGGGGCCTGGCGCTGAATGCACTGTGTTTGGCAAGGCGCCCGTTAGTGGCAATTCGTGGCAGGGCAGCATTGGCACGCCTTGGGGCGATTTAACCGCGCTTCAGGTAGCCCAATCAGGGAATACATACTGCGTCAAAGCTTTGCCCATCAACGTAGTGTGTGACGTTGTCATACCGGGGGGCGGCATAATCGACCATGGGATCATATCAACGAATGCGCTGTCATCCCGAACCGTTCCGGGTACCCTTAATTGTGGGGATGCTCCCTCCGTAACTATTTTGGGTAACGCCGTAATGGACATGGCAGGTGGAGTGACATCAACTCTGTCGGTAAGCGATGTTACGGCCACCGGGTTTACTCTCAACTCAATGGTACGTGCCGTGAACGCGACTCCGGGTGAACACCAGGCATCCGCCATTCTTGTCGTCTCACCGCAGTAAAGCCGTCGACCATCCTAACTCCGGGCCAAATCGATGCATCCCGGCTGTGGTCGGATGGTCCCTGGGAGGGGGATACCCCCCCTTTCACACTACTTGAACAGTGTACGTAAGCATCACACTTCTGGCTTTCCTGCCCACCAGTCGTTCATCTGCCGGGCTGCCGCGGATCTCTGATTCGATAGCATACAGCGCACCAAAAGATACAGGTCAACACATCGGTGAAGCTCCATTAACACTGATGGAACCCACCGAATAACAATTTGAGTCAAAAGTGATCTGCATAAATGTTATGCAGCACTCCCGCTGGATGTTATTGGGCGATCTCTATTCTTTTCCCAAGACATCATGACTGCTTTCGGGCAGCAGTTTTTGGTAATACTGACGTGATCGCGCATTGCTTGGCTGAGTCGTTCGCCAAACTGCACCTTTGCTTCGCTGGCCGTGAAACTGTTCATGGTTACTCCGCTTTAATCAAATTGATCCATTTGTACCTTACGGGCAATTTATCTCTATAACACGTTGCTTACCCGTCCTGCTGGAGCATTTTCCTTACGCGCTGACGTGATCAAGCATAGGTCTCTCTCTGTAAGACGTTAGCCGGTTTGCTGAAGAGTCGGCCGGAGTCGGTGCGTCTGGTCAAGGTGATGCTGAAGAATAGTAATAGGGGATTTTTATCAATGGGGGAATTTTAAACGCATCCGTTACTTTTCAAGTGTTGACCCTCGCCAAATACCCGGGCAGTGAATTAGTTATATTACCTGTGGTTCTCTATCAGAAAGGAGGGATGCTGACAGCATCCCTCCTTTCTGGATCTACGGTTTATCCAGGTTTAAAAGTCGACCTTAACACCTCCTGCAATGTTCCAGTCGCTCACGCCTTCACGCTGCAGGCGCTGCTGATACCGGGCCTGAGTATGAAGTGAGACGTTATCCGATACGCGCAGGCTGACGCCGCTTTTCAGCTGCAGGCTGTCGCCTCCCTTTCCGGAGCGGAAGAGCGCCTCGTCACCGCCACCGCTGATCTGCGTCACCGCTGCTTTGCCAGGGGCAAGCCTGATGCGCGCTTCATGGTTAAGTGTCAGTCCCGGCAGGGCCTGCCAGTTATGCTGAAGCGCAGCACTGTAGGCCGGCGCGTTATGCATCCGGTAGCGGACGCGGGCGTTATCCACATCGGTAAAGCTGTTGATGCGCAGATGCTGATAATCAATGCCAGCCAGAGGCGTTATCCGGTGCGTTCCAAAATCCCAGGCTTTTCCCCCTTCCATCCCCACATGCCAGATGGCCGCCTGCGGATCGGCCGTTTTGCCCCGCAGATCCGTGACCACGTTGCCGTTGAAGCGGGTATATCCTGTTGTGATGTCCAGCACCATACCGTTGTCATGCTGCCAGCTTAGCTGGCTGACGATACCGCGGGTCTTAAACCCGGCATGGCTTTCACCCTCTACGGAGCGCGGTGACAAAGAAAGATTTCCTTTGTGAATGCCGGTGCTCAGGGCAAAGCGGCTGGATTTTTCACTGTCAGACTGCCAGCGGGCTCCCATAAACCAGCCCTGATATTGACTTTTAAAATCATAGCCGTAATTAGAAAACTCACCGGAAGAGTGGTAATCATCCCGGCCGCTGTAACCATTGATAAAGAAGTACGAGCGGCTTTCCTGCGCGGTATCTGTCAGAAGCGTCGCCATGTTCCGGTCAAAGTTCAGTGCCATCGCCGGCAGGGAGATATAGGCCGGCACCTGAGGAATAACGGCCTTATGGATGGGTTTCGGCGCGGGCTCCGGTGAGGGAGTAGGTTCCGGCTGAGGCGTGGGCTCCGGTGAGGGAGCAGGTTCCGGAGCCGGAGTCAGGTCAACCGGCGTGCTGATACCATCAGCGTCCAGCATGATGTTCTGCAGGCGGTAATCCCAGTACCGATCGCCCTCACCTTTCACCAGGCGTTCATCCGTAGAGGCATGGCCCGGTGCAAACGCGTAAAGCCCGTAGGCCCATGCTCCACGGGCAACGTAGCGGCCGGCCAGGCGCACGCTGTCCGCGCGGGACTTGCCGCCGACCTGCACCAGTGACACACCTTCCCGATTATCCGCCGCGCCGTTCTTATTGGTATCGCTGTCCTGCCAGATTTGAACGGCATTGACCGAGAGTTCCAGCGGTTTACCCTCCGGCGTATTCAGGTCGCCATCAATAAGCAGGCGATCGGTCGCATTTTTCGCAAAGCCCGAGTTTATCCGCAGGCTGACCGGCTCTGAAGCGTTCAGCGTTCCAACGCGCAGCGCAGACCAGAGACCGGACTCAACGCTGACCGCACCCGGCGCTATTGCGGCGGTATCGTTCAGGTTCAGGTTGCTGATATAACCGTCGCCAGACAGCAGGGTGCTTTTGCCCATGTTCACGGGGGCGGTGATGTTGCCCGTGACCTGCAGTTGCCCCTCGCTAACCTCAATTCCCTGTTCGTTTGATACGTTTCCACTGACGGTCAGCATGCCATCGCCGGTTTTGACGACCTTTCCCGCACCGCTGACGTCAGCCGATAGCAGCGAAGCCGTCGCACCCATGATACTGGTGCGATCGGTAATATCAGCCCTCAGAAAACTGTCGGCTTCTTTTAATACCAGCTTTCCGGCGAGGGTCGCGCGATCCCATAAGTTCAGAACGGCATTTTTACCCATCAGGATATCGCCCGTCAGGGTGGCGTGTTCCTTCACCGTCAGTGCTGCATTATCGGCGACATTCACCGATGAAATGCGGTAATTCTTTTCCAGCCAGTCGTCACTGAAATAAACGTCACCCGCGTGTCTGACCTGTTCGCCCGCCAGCGCAAGTGTTCCCTGAGTGAAGTCCAGCCTGTCAGTCCAGACTCCCCCCGCAACGTCCAGCCTTCGCCCGTGGTTGTTAAAGGGGCGTACTGTATAGCGAGAGAGCTTTTGTGATTTTCCTCTCCCTGAGTCCCGAGAAAGATCTATTTCTCGCTGGTCAGAGAGATTGTTGCCGCCTGCGTACTGCGGTTAACAATTTTTGCTCCATTATCGTTGTGTTTGATCTCACTGAAGCTTATATCATGGCCATTAATATCCAGAATGCCGCCACGATAGCCAAACTGGATCGCCTGGGGATCGATCTCAGTACGCTTAAAACCATTGGGGCCAGAGATTTTCTCACTAGTGAAGTCCTTTACATAATAAGCTGATTACTTTCAACTGAGCTAATACTACTGGCTCTTTTATTTTTGCGCTATAATGTTTTTATTCATGCAAGAACTCTCCTCAAAAATGTATTTATGACTTTTCGGGTATATCCTTATGCTGAATTTAACATTCCTGAATCATATCCGGATGGGGATGAAGAAATAATATGAATGCTTTTATTATATGCCAGTGTTTCTGACGGTTCCTGCTGCAGGAATATTATTTTGGACAGCCAGTGGCGTGGATGAAGGAGTATCAATGCTGACACATTCATTCCTGCTCGTACCTTAAAATATTATCATGAAGCTCATTAAAATTACGGAAGCCGTATTTTTTTATAATATTATATTTATGCGTATAAATGACTTTCTTACTGCAGCCTAATGCGCTGGCTATCTTCGGGATGCTATCCCCGTTCAAAATAAATAGCATAATCTCATTCTCGGTGCGGGTTAACTTAACATCATATTTCGCACTGAGCCCCATGTATTTATTAATGTCTTCTTGAAGTTGGGTTTCTTTATTTAACTGGCGCTGCTGTTCATTTTCGATATTATCTGAAAATTTCACCGTATCCTGACGGGCGATACGTTCTTCAGTATAAACCATTGAGCTTTGCTTACTGCCAAGATATGCCTCATCTACAGACACCAGTTCATTCATAAGTACACTGGCTAAGTGGTTTTGGTTTTTAGGCTGGTCCAGGCCTAGGTGCAGATATTTATCTTTTGAAATAAGAATGAGATCGGTATGAGTCATGGTAGTCCTCTTCTCCAGTGTCAGTCTTAAAGACGGAGTGTTGAACTGTGTAAAGCGTTAGCCGTGAAATCCCTGGTGCCGGGCTGGCTGCATTGCTGTACCGTTCAACAGCTACATATTCTACATAAGCAACGGAAAACAGAAATATCGACTGGTTTAAATGAATTTATATGAATTTTTGTTTTGATAAGTGAAGTTTTTATGGATTTTAATGTTTATGCGATCTTGTGAGGGAAGGATAGTTAAACAGATAGTCTTTCCCTGAGAACCGGGCAGGTTCGCAGGGAGTGAACAGGTATGAGGAATGGTGTTGCGGGCGGGTT
The DNA here is from genome assembly GCF_032164335.1 of Winslowiella toletana. Lineage (NCBI taxonomy): Bacteria > Pseudomonadati > Pseudomonadota > Gammaproteobacteria > Enterobacterales > Erwiniaceae > Winslowiella > Winslowiella toletana. Next base: position 32,598 of record NZ_CP134153.1, read on the forward strand.
AACAGGGCTATTTAATGGCGCAGGCGATCACCGGAATGCCGTCACGATTGATCGTCATAATGTTTCTTTCGAGCTTTCTGAAACGCAGGAAGGTCTTTTTTTCGTCAGGCTGGACCATAAATTTCAGTTCGGGAGGCAGGGTATCATCGTCGCCAATGCTCATTTCATGCCAGTACAGGGCATAAACAGAGGAGCCTTTGTCATGAGAGTAATTAAAGTTGCTCATTCTTCTGACCCTGTACTGCGCGCCGTTATGGGTGACAGTACCATCATAATCCACGGCGCCCTCATTTCCTTTTCGCAGCAGAAAGTAGATGCTCGCATCAATTACCGCTTCCGAGTTATCCGGTAAAAAAGCATTCTTGTTTAGCGTTCCTGAGCAGATGAGCTCTTCAGAAGGTATGGGCGTGGGATTATCCCACTGATAGAAAGCATATACACCAGCCATCGCCAGGGTAATCAGCGCATATCCTGTCTTATATATCTTCACCATATCAGAACTTCCGTTTTTGAAGGAAATAGTTAGAGCAGTCAATGGCCATGTTATTTTTTTTATTGATTAAACAGATGATATTCAGCTGCGCAGTGCTGCTGTAGGAGTTGTGGGTATTCTCTGTTGAGTACACGAAGAAATCAGCCTTTCTGTTCCTGCAGTCAATGTTGTATTTCTCAGCCAGCAGGCTGATTGTTTTTTCCATCGAGCTGTCAGAGTAATGCTCATCCGGTTCATTAAAGCGAAATAAACTGCACTGCTGTAACGCACCCAGCTTATAATAATACTGGCGGCCACTTTTATCTTCGGCAGCATGCTGAAGTTTGGTAAAATGAACGGCAATGAGCAAGGCCGCGATGAGCAGCGTCCAGAAAAGATAAAAATTTTTATACAGCAGGGGGATATTGCGAAAATTGCGCCGCGTCGATTCCGCCGGCTGAGCAGTTCCCTGATGAGTGGTAAATAATTCAGGCTCAGGCACGGCCTCCCCATCCGGTGAAGAAACGGGCCCGCTATCCGGGTCATCAAGTATGATGACATCCACTTCCAGAACAAGCCCGACTTTTGGCTGAGTCCGGATGATGTGCAAATCGACATCCAGCATTTCAACTGTTTTTCTGATTAAGCTGAGCGAGTTATATAAATTACTGCCCGACGCCCGCAGGCCATTTTCCGTCCACGCGCGATCCATCAGGTCACCTCGGCCCAGTAAGGCATGAGGATTTTCACAAAACACTTTTAAGAGCAGAACTGCAGCATAAGGAAGCCTGGCATTTTTCTCACTGGCTATACCTGTCAGCGTTCCCGCTATGTCATCAAAAATAAGCGCATTTCCCAGCACGTAACGCATAATTCACCTTAATTAAAAAACGTCACCTGCGCTTTTTATATTGCTCACCGAATAGACTCAACAGGGCTTCAGGGCTTACCCTTGAATCCCTGCTGAGTCATAAAAATTTCAATACCCTTAACAGCCTAATACAAAACAACTGGTTACGTCATTACGACATGTAAAATAAGTGTAAATAGTTGAACTGCAGGATCGCGCCGCAAAGCCAGCGCTCTCCGGAGCAGCAGGGCTTTTTTCGCACACCTTCCGGCCGCCCGTACTTTTCTGCCTTTTCTTTACTGTTTTCGCCGTTTTCCCACCGTGACCAGACATCTCCGGAGTACGCCTGGCTTTACCCCTTTTATACCAAATACGACGATCGCCCCCTCAGGCCGCGCCGCGCAAGGGTTCATGGCATTTGGGGATGAAAAAGGATCCTTTACCGCCTTTGGATTACCCGCCATACTGCGGGTAAAACCAAATTTCGGATCCTTCCGGCGCGATTTATTGCGCTGGCACCAGACGTCCGGCTGCGGGAAAATGACCGCATAAACTCACAGATCGCGCTACGTGAAAACTTTATGATAATGAGTCCCATACCCCTGCAGAATTCACCAGAACGCACCAGTACGCTAAGCATTGCGCCGGGCGTCGATTTTGCGACGGCCATTGCCCTCAGACGAATGGCGACGTCAAACGACGTGACCCCCTTCTACCTGCTGGCGCCGGAGGTTAGCGCGCTGCTCCACTACATGCCCGACCGGAAACACCACTTTCTGTTCAGCACCCTGTGGAACACCGGTGCACGCATCGGGGAAGCCTGCAGCCTTCAGCCGGAGTCGTTCGTGCTGGATGGCCCGCGACCGTTTGTGCGTATCCTGTCGGAGAAGGTCCGCAGCCGGCGCGGCCGGCCGCCAAAGGATGCCGTGCGCCTGGTCCCGCTCACCGACCGGAGCTATGTGCACCAGGTTCTGAGCTGGATGGCCACCGAACGTCCGAAGCGCCGCGAGCCGCTGTGGTCGGCGACCGATGAAACCATGCGTAACTGGCTCAGAGCGGCGGTCAGCCGGGCAGCCGCCGATGGCGTACACTTCTCCGTCCCGGTGACGCCGCACACGTTCCGCCATTCGTACATCATGCACATGCTTTACCACCGGCAGCCGCTGAAGGTGATCCAGTCACTCGTTGGCCACAAGGATGCGCGCTCGATTGAGGTCTATACCCGGGTGTTTGCACTTGAGCTCGCCGGATCGCTGGCGGTAACGTTCACCGGGGATGGGCCTGATGCGGCGGCGGTGCTGCGCTCCCTGCCCCCCGCACCGTAGATCTCCGGCTCACGAGAAGAAATGCCGCAGGCGGTTTACAACTGAACGGTAGCACCGGCGCAACGTGGCGGGTTCAGCGGGCCGCGTCAGCTGATGGCATTCCTGTGCCAGGCTGTCGGACAGTGTATTTCTTAACGAATCGATTTCACGCAGGGACAGACGAAGCTGCAGTGCGAACGCCAGGGCCTCCTCTTCCGATCTGTCCACGCTCCGCATATCTCTGACCGGCTCTCCCGGCATGGTAACCATAAAAAACTGATTGATATCTTTCAGCGCCTTACCCACCGTTCCCGTCCAGAGATGAAGGTCGTCTGAGCGGTGAAAGGCCAGTTTCTGTCGGCACTGACTCAACCTGTCAGCGTCCAGCTTCCACGAGCTTCCTTCAAGCCTCACAGCCAGTTCATTTAGCTCACCGACAGGGACAACGCCTTTTCTGGAACTGTTCAGCGTGCGGACTATGGTGAACTCTGAATCCAGCATACTGGCGAGCATACCTGCATGATTAATAAGCCCCGTCAGGCATTCTTCGCACTCTGCCGCCAGCTGCTCAATACGGCCTGCCCGTAGTTCAATGGATTTCTTTATAACTTCATTGCGCAGCGTGTAGCGTGCACCCAGCCATACGCCTGCGAGCGTAACCAGAGGCGTTATGATGATCGTCGGTTCCATTGCCCGTGTTTCCTGTTGATGTGATGACCGGTGTCGTTTCTCTTCTCTTTCATCCGGGGACTGTCCTGACAACAACCGGTTTGATTGATGTGTGACAGACTGCCTTCAACGATGCTCAACCACAGGTATCGGCGAGTTAAGGACTGTGACAATCTGCCCTCATTATCTATATAGAGGTATCAATCCCAGTGCAGATAATGTAAACGTGACAAATCACCCTCAGTATTGAGTGACACTGTCACTCTTTATTGTGCCTTTAAAGGGTGACAAATCACCCTCAAAGCGCAGAGCCTGCGTGACAAATTCTCTCCGGACTTACTGAATCACTGGTGTGACAACCTGCCCTGAATACTGGCGCCGTACATGGTGTGACGATCTGCACTCAGCGCGAGGTGTTACCAACGGTGCAAAACCGATCCACCCCAGCGGTTGAAAATTGATCCAGGGGTTAATCTGCTCCTTTGAATACAGGGGAGCTTATGATCACTTTTGAGATTCGTATGGAAATTAAAGTCCTGCACAAGCGGGGAATGAGTATCCGGGCCATTGCCAGGGAACTGGGTATTTCGCGCAATACTGTCCGCAGCCACCTGAAAGCCAAATCTGAAAAGCCGCAGTATTCACCACGCCCGGCATCAACATCACTGCTCGATGAATACCGTGATTACATCTCCAGGCGGATCAGCGATGCGCATCCCTACAAAATCCCGGCGACCGTTATTGCCAGGGAAATCATGGAGCTGGGCTACCGTGGAGGGCTGACTATCCTGAGAGAGTTCATCCGCAAACAGACTTTACCAGCACAGGCAGAACCGGTCGTTCGCTTCGAAACCGAGCCCGGACGGCAGATGCAGATTGACTGGGGGACCCTGCGAAACGGCAAGTCACTCCTGCATGTGTTCGTTGCCGTTCTGGGATACAGCAGAATGCTGTATATCGAGTTCACCGACAACATGCGCGACGACACGCTGGAAGCCTGTCACCGCAATGCGTTCAGCTTCTTCGACGGCGTACCGCAGGAAGTCCTGTACGACAATATGAAAACGGTGGTGCTGCAGCGTGATGCTTACCAGACCGGGCAGCACCGGTTCCATCCTTCCCTGTGGCAGTTCGGTAAAGAGATGGGCTTCTCTCCCCGGCTGTGCCGTCCCTTCAGGGCGCAGACTAAAGGCAAGGTGGAGCGTATGGTGCAGTACACCCGAAACAGCTTCTACATCCCGTTAATGACGCGCCTGCGTCCGATGGGGATCACCGTCGATGTTGAAACCGCAAACCGCTACGGCCTGCGCTGGCTGTACGATGTTACCAACCAACGGAAGCATGAGACTATCCAGCCCCGCCCCTGTGATCGCTGGGTGGAGGAACAGCAATCCATGCTGGCACTGCCTCCGGAGAAAAAACAGTATGACGTGCAGGTTGATGAAAGCCTGATGACCTTCGACAGGCAGCCGTTGCATCATCCACTGTCCATCTATGACACGTTCTGCAGAGGAGCCGCATGATGGTTGAACTGCAACATCAGCGGCTGATGGTGCTTGCCGAACAGCTGCAGTTGGACAGTCTTATCGGTGCAGCGCCGGCGCTGTCGCAGCAGGCGGTGGCTCAGGAATGGAGCTACATGGACTTCCTGGAGCACCTGTTACATGAGGAGAAATTGGCCCGGCATCAGCGTAAACAGGCGATGTACACGCGGATGGCAGCCTTCCCGGCGGTGAAGACGTTCGAGGAGTACGACTTCACCTTCGCCACCGGCGCTACTCAGAAGCAAATCCAGTCGCTGCGCTCCCTGAGCTTCATCGAGCGTAACGAAAACATTGTGTTGCTGGGGCCCTCGGGTGTGGGGAGAACGCATCTGGCGATAGCCATGGGTTATGAAGCAGTACGGGCGGGCATCAAGGTTCGCTTCACAACAGCAGCGGACCTGCTGTTACAGCTGTCGACTTCCCAGCGTCAGGGGCGTTACAAAACGACTCTCAATCGCGATGTCATGGCCCCGAAGCTGCTTATCATCGATGAAATAGGCTATCTGCCGTTCAGTCAGGAGGAAGCCAAGCTGTTCTTCTAGGTCATCGCCAAACGTTACGAGAAGAGCGCGATGATCCTGACCTCCAACCTGCCGTTCGGGCAGTGGGACCAGACGTTCGCAGGGGATGCGGCCCTGACATCGGCGATGCTGGATCGGATCTTACATCACTCACACGTAGTCCAGATAAAAGGAGAGAGCTATCGACTGAAGCAGAAACGAAAGGCCGGGGTTATAGCGGAAGCTAATCCTGAGTAAACAAGGTGGATCAATATTAAATCGTTAGTGGTGACGGTTAGTGGATCACTTTTTATCCATTGTTGACACGAGGACAGAGGACAGAAAATGGGATGATGGCAAATTAAGCTTCACATCGGGTAGAGGTTAACTGAGCGAACTGAAACCGGATGCTCAAAACGGTTCAGTGTTCTTCAACGAAGATTTATGTGACAAGTTACCCTCTTCTTCTCAGTGAACAATGGCCAAGCGTGATAATCTGCCCTTAAACTGGCGCAATTCTGTCAGCGGATGTGACGAACAGCCCTCAGTGCCAGAGCACAAGGTTTTAAGAACGCAGGTAAACGTTTCAGGCGATCAAAAGCGGTAACGGCAATTGTCGTTCCATCAGATGTGACAATCTGCCCTGGGAACGGAGTCACCGGAGAGGAAGAGTCAGGGGAATAAGATCTCAATTACCGTGGCAAGTACACGGACTGTCAGGGGTTTGCGACAGCGCTGATAAACCAGAAGGCCGGATGTCACACTTCAGTGAATGAAAAAACAACGTGCGTTGTCAGTCGTCCTGATTTTTTTTCAACATAACTGACGGATAGCGGGGTACGGCGATTAATCTCGTCCACAACCGGTACCAGAAAACGACGACGAAAATCAGGCATACGTGTGTAGCTTTGTGGCAGCTGGTAGCGTTCAATCATCCACTCTATCCCGAGAATAACGGTTCCATACGTCAGATTCCCCCTGTACTGACACAGAGATTCATACAGGCGCATGGCATAAGGGCTGGTTATCTCGCGGGTTTCTCCCAGGCGGAACTGAGTGAACCGATTCTGTAATCCGACGAAGTAAGGGATAAGGTAAGGATTAAGGTGGACGCTGTATACACCCCTTGCCGGGCTGTGCGCGCGCTTGATGAACCAGGGAAAAGACTCGTATCCCTTCTCATCATCCAGATCTTCCTCTGGTTTATAGAACACAACCTCTTTCCCGACGAAGTTTTTCAGGGCGTTTCGGATATCCTTACTCGACTCAGCCGAGGTCAGTCCGAAGGTTTTCGCATAATGCGAGACGGCAATTTCGCACTTGCCATCGTGGAAATCCCCACTGTCAGGTGTTTCTGTCCTGCGGATCTGATCGACAAACAGATAGAGCATACGCTTCTGATCCCTCGAAAGGCTGTAGGCAGCCTCAGTCAATTCGTTTGACTGTACGATGCGCTGTCCCACTTTCCGGGGTTTATCAGCGACTAATATTTCTGAGGTCATCGGGTGTTGTATGCTCTGCAGTTGTGACATGCAGTCAGGTTGTCACGGTAAAAAACTCCTGTCAATAACTCTGTATTTTTACAGATTTTTCAGGGCACTTTGTCACAGGTTTGAGGGCTAACTGTCACAGTAAACCCTCGTATTGAGGGCAGAGTGTCACAGTATCAGGGCACTTTGTCACTCGGGCACGCTGTCAGGCCGCGTCAGCCCTGGCCTCAGGAGCCGCTAAAAAGGTTTTAAAAACAATATAAAAAAGATCTCTTTAAAAATAAGGCCTGTATATGTGGATAACTTCCCAGTTTCCACAGCAACTAACGCGCCTGCGGCTTGTTCAACCTGAGAAAGGGCCATAAAAAATTTATGGCCCTTTCTCAGGTTAATCTTCAGAACACTTCACCATCAGAAATGGATAATCCGGACGGATCAATCCGCTACGCCACTGTGAACATATTTTCTGCATTTATGTTGATTTTTAATCCCACATGCAGGATTATTGCCCTAGTGTCGATATTCTACATAAAAGGCTTATTTTATGATTGCTGCATCACATCAGTCTGAAAAGATAGCGGTTCGTGCAGGGAAAATGCTGACCGCACTGACAGAGCAGATCCAGGCACAGAAACAGGAACTGCACGAAGACGTTTACTTCCAGGTTTACGCAAAAGCAGCCCTGTCAAAGCTTCCTAAGCTGACACGTGCTAACGTCGACTATGCGGTCAGTGAAATGGAGGAAAATGGCTATATCTTTGATAAACGTTCAGCTGGCTCTTCAACAAAATATGCCATGAATATCCAGAACATTATTGATATATACCATCACCGGGGTGTTCCAAAATACCGTGACAGGCATTCTGAAGCGTTAACGGTATTTGTCGGGAATCTCAAAGGCGGTGTATCGAAAACCGTTTCAACCGTCTCCCTAGCTCATGGTATGCGTGCTCATCCACATCTTCTTTTTGAGGATCTACGCATCTTGGTTGTGGATCTTGACCCACAGTCATCGGCAACGATGTTTCTTAATCACACTAGAGCCGTGGGCATGGTGGAGACAACCTCCGCACAGGCAATGCTTCAGAACGTGTCCCGTGAAGAGCTTCTCAATGAGTTTATAGTGCAATCCGTTGTACCCGGTGTTGATGTTATCCCCGCATCAATCGACGATGCATTTATCGCATCAGGATGGGAATCACTGTGCCGCGAATATCTCCCGGGCCAGAATCCGCACGCCGTTCTGCGCGACAACATCATTAATAAATTGAAGACCGACTATGACCTGATCTTTATCGACAGCGGTCCTCATCTTGATGCGTTCCTGAATAATGCGATTGCCGCAGCTGATGTGTTGATGACGCCGGTTCCCCCTGCCCAGGTTGACTTTCATTCCACGCTTAAATACCTGACCAGGTTGCCTGAGCTTGTCAGCATTATCGAGTCGTCAGGGTGTGAATGTCGCCTGCGGGCAAACATTGGCTTTATGTCAAAGCTGTCCAATAAGGCGGATCACAAAATGTGCCACAGCCTGGCTAAAGAGATATTTGGCGGTGACATGCTTGATGCAGCTCTTCCGCGTCTTGATGGTTTTGAAAGGTGCGGAGAGTCCTTTGATACGGTAATTTCAGCTAACCCTTCCACCTATGTGGGCAGTAGTGAGGCGCTTAAAAACGCCCGTTCAGCAGCTGAAGACTTTGCCAAAGCAGCGTTTGACCGACTTGAATTTTTACGGATTAACTGAGGTTTCAAATGAGCAAACCACGCCACACGATTGGACGAACGTTCAGTGCACCAGTCCTGAGAAGCGAAGCATCGGCCGAAGAGTTTCAGCAGATTTTCACCCTGTCCTCTGGCAGAAAAGTCCTCTTTACCCGAACAACAGTATCCGCATCCGACGTTGAAGCGACAACATACGTGGTCCAGAAAAACAACGGACGTGACCAGTCTGCGCTGACACCGGAATCACTCAAGGACATCACACGAACTCTTGGACTACAGCAATTTTTCCCGGCCATTGGCACTCGTAATGAACAGGGAATTGAGATTCTGGATGGCTCACGCCGCCGTGCATCAGCATTGCTTATCAGGTGTGGTCTGGATGTCCTTGTTACTGACGATACCCTGACTCCGGCAGAGGCTCGCGCACTGGCGAAGGACATTCAGACTGCACGTGAACATAATATTCGTGAGGTGGGTCTTCGTTTACAAACGCTGAAGTCCTCCGGGTTGTCTCAGAAAGAAATTGCAGAATCTGAGAACCTTTCCCAGGCTACGGTGACCCGCGCGCTCCAGGCCGCGAGCGTTTCAACCGTTCTCCTGTCCGTGTTTCCGGTACAGGCGGTTCTGTCATTTTCTGACTATAAAACGCTACTGACTACAGAAGAACTCCTCGCGGGTAAAGGAGTCGGTCAGGCAGAGCTTCTTTCAAACCTCGCTGATGTGCTGAAAGAGATCCGTACCGATGAGTCACTTGCTGATGATGAAGTTAAAAACAAACTGATTGCGGAAATCCGTAAAGAAGCACTGGTTATGGGCACACCTTCACCCAGGGATAAGACGGTTACCACGACATTATGGCCGTTTGGCGATAAAAACCGATTTGCACGCAAGAAGACAAAAGGGCGAACGTTCAGTTATGAATTCAACCGTCTGGCGCCTGATGTTCAGAGTGCGCTGGATGAAGCTATTGGAAAGGTACTGGCTTCTCACCTGAATAAATGAAAGTTCTCCAGCTAAATTTCATTCCTAACTCACTGATTTACTGATTTTTTCCACGGAGATTTCAATGTGAAATCTCCGGCTTGAATCTCATTTAGACCAAAATCCAAGATCATTTGCATGGCGAAAGGTTTTCTTCTCCAGGGGAATTTAATGGTCAACTTCATGTTTTAAAACAGTTTTATTATAGAATTTCACATTGAAATCTCCCTAGTGGTGAACGGAAGAACGTTCAATGAAATTAATTACAAAAAAGTCATCAAAAGTTCAGTATGAACGACGACTTAGTCGCGAAGAGTGTGACGCTGTATTTAACGTATTTGGTCGGCTCAGGGACTTTATTGATAAAGAGAAAGATATCGCTCTGATACTCATCTGTGAAATGAAAGAAAATCAACTCGTGCTTCAGTGTGACTGCAATGACAATATCCCGGCACTGAGTGCCTTAAACAAAGGGTACTTTCTTAGAAAAGTCGCGTATGGCGGCTTTCTCTCCCACAGTTGTCCCCTTTTTCTGCTGGAAAGTAGAACGACCTGGCGCTGGCGTTACCATTCTCCATAATGTTCGTGATAGTCATGGTCCCTGCAGGGGTCACCTTTTATTATAAGCACTTAGTAAGTTCCGCCTTTTTGTGAAAATGGTTTTTCATCTTTATCTCGTTGCGGTTTAATGAGTTAACGTGAGGTAAATGGAGATGAGCGGTCGTGGAAAAAGCATATCTGATTGAAAATGGCATACAGACCGAGGTCAGTTTGACTGCGTTTGAACGCCGGATTGCTGGCCTCAGGCGGGATACAGATTCATGGCCGGAAATAGTGTGTGTTGCCTGCGGTGGTGCTGTTTTCTCAAGTGGCCTGCGCACGCCAAACCCTGAGTACACTCCCCGATTCAGTCACAAAAAAGAAGAGGGCGAGTCTTGTCCTCTCGGAAAAAATTCACGCCGGTTTAATGCACTTAGCAACGCGGGCTATGATTATGAATCTGCAAAAGCGCTGCGATCTGCCTTCTATGAATTTAGTCATCTGAGAGAAGCTTACATTATCTGTAGAGCATTACGAGGCGGGAAGGGGATGTTAAGCCAGGCTGACTTTATTCAGTTGGTCAATGTTGCAGACAGTTTCAACATCTGGCGATATAAAGGCATCAGTCTGTGGGGGGCGACAATTCTGTTGATGCTTATGGCTAATCACCCAACTCGTGCAGGCCGTGCCAGCTTTTTCTACAGCCTGAAAAAGAAGCGAGGATGCAGTGATATATGGAAAGGCATTAAGCTCAAGGCACACTGGGTCAGTACTGGTAATGAAATACAGCAAGATTCATCGCGTGATGCGACATTCCTTCACGAGATTCCGTTCGAGGAAAAAACGTGCAGTAACATTCTGAACGAGTCAAACAATGACTGGTTTGATGAAAATACCCTTCGTGAAATAGCTATTCTGAGCAGAAATAAAAAATAAATCAGGTGGTTTCTAAAGCGACGGGTGAATTTTTCTAAAGATTAATGTAGTGATCTTAGAATCTTTTCGTGTCCTTAAAACCGCTAAGAAGCGGATCACGCCCTGAGTGCTAAAGGCTTTACTCATAGTTAAGGATTAATTCATGAATTCTACAAAAAAATTAATGCCGTCTTCATCAACTGCATTGATGAAGACGATGTACTCATGTTGGCAATAGGTGATGATAAGCAAGGTCCAAAAAACTTCTTCATTATTAGTAGGTTCGATGAGGAGGGCCTATCAGTTGATGAATGTATTGGTTTTCAGAATGAGAACACTACTTTCGAAATCCCATCAGCTATAGAGAGTATTGAACTCAGTAATAGTGAACTTATAATTACATTAAATAATGATGCAGCAGAAAAGTCAGGAACTAAAAAAATACAAAGTACTTTTAATCACTTAACAGATCCAGCAGTGATTGAGGATTTTTTGCATGTGATTTTTGCTGATGCCAGTACTGAATTTATTATAAATCTGGGGGAGTGATAAGAGTTTTGACCCTACCCCGAAATCCTGCTCCATTCAGAAACAGAATTCCGGCATCAACACACTCTCCCTGAACGGAGGTTGTGCCGATGAAAAAGTCACGATTCACCGACGGGAAGATTGCCTTTGCCCTGAAGCAGGCCGAGTTGTGGACGTCCGTTCCGGACGTCTGCCGCAAGCTGGGTATCTTGACGGATATGACCAATGAGTGTCATGGCAGGAAGTGGATAGAGTGGTTCTATTCCAGTTTCGCTAAAGGAATATCCTTCCACCGGGTAGTCCACGCCGGAGACAGCATCTCACGTTTCATCTGCCACTCTGGTGCCGTTCCCTGACCGGCAAACCACAACTTACCCAGTCCTGAATTGTTCACCTTATCGAGCACTGTCATCAGCTGCGCGCTGGCAGGACGAGGCGGCGTATCATCGAAGAGCGTCAGCTGAGCAAGTGAACCAGAACTGAAATCCCCGAGCATAATCCCTGCCTTGGCATAGCGATGACCGTCGCGCCAGATGTGCTCAAGGCAGCGCATGGCCACGGCAATAATGTCGCGGGTATCCTGTGTGGCCACCGTCAGTTTTTCACCCGCCACGTTGCCGTAGTAAGGCTCGCCCTGTGCAAACGGGGAGGTCTTGATGAATGCAGAGACGTGCCGGCAGTATTGTCCTTCCTGACGCAGCTTTACCGCTGCTCTCTGTGCGTGGGTGCATACCGCCTGTCGCATGCTCTCAAGTGTGGTGATGCGTTGACGGCGAATACCGCGCTGAGTACGGCGGGTTCTTCCCCGTGCAGTTACGTTTCCAACCGCCCGGTGCGCTGTTCAGCCTCTGCGTATGCAGTCCGGGTGACGTGTCCGGTGAGTGGCTTATTGTCTTCGTGTCGGCGGATGGCTGTTGCGCGCGCAAGGTGCTCCGGCTCGTGCCGTTCGACCCGTTGCGCATCAGCGCCCTGTTTGCGGCAGCGGGACAGGCATCCCAGCTGGACTACAGCGCCAGCGGCATGGCGGAATATCTTGCAGAGGAAGTCAGCGTATGATCCCGATGAACAGATCGCTGGTTCCGCTGTCATCCGCCCGGCGCGAAGCGCTGGCGGCAATCGCACAGGTGGAGAAAAAGCGCGACCGTAACCTGTACTGCGCAGATTATCCCTATGCCAGGGCATTTTTCCGGGTGTTAAAAGGCAGTAAGCGGGTCACGCTCAAAGAGATCCGTTTTTTCCAGCCCTGCCTTCCTGACGCTGATTTTCGCGGGAATAAATAGAACTGGCTTCGCGCGATAGACATGCTGATCTCCAGTGCGAGTGAGTTCTGCCCGTATCATTTGAGCAGCAGTTCCCGGAGGCCGCGTAATGAACTATGCAGGACACGAAAAACTCCGCGCAGAAGTGGCGGAAGTCGCCAACAGCATGTGTGACTTGCGGGCGACGCTGAACGGGATGGAGCACCGCTATCGCTTTGACTCCGATGTGCTGACCGAACGCCTGACCCGTCAGACCCTTTTTCGCATCAATGCCCTGTTTATAGCGGCGTACAACGAAATTCTTGAGCTGGATGCCTGCTTTAAGGACTAAGGAGAAAAACATGTACGGAACCTGTGAAAACCTCTGCCGGTTGTTGCGTGAGCAGTACCCCGCAGAAATCCCGCTGAACCTCATTGTCTGGTCCCCGGCGGATATCGAAGCGCTGGCCGACGGAATGGAATATGCCGTTTCGGAATAGGAAACAAGGGCGGTACTGGCGCGTATGGACGCCATACCGGAGGAACAACGGCTTGAGTCGGGCGTGTCTGCCAGTACGGTGATGGATCTGATTGAACAGGTGAAAGAGGCCGCGGCGGGAGTGGTGGTGCCGGTGGAACTGCTTAAAACCCTGCTGATAACCGCTGAACAGGCGTTATGGCACAGGGAATGGTCCGCCCAGGATGAGAACCATCCGGTCCCGGAAAGCGTTACCTGTCGCCTGGCTGATGCGGCGAAAGTTCGCGCCTTACTGAAAAACTGAAATCTGCACGCCGCCCGGGCGGCGTGTACTGACCCCGTTCAGAGGAATCCATTATGCAGGAAATCACCACGTTAACCGCCCTTGTGATGCGCCGTGCGCGCGATTTGATTGCTGATTATGGATGGCCTGACCATACCGATGTTGATCAGCGTGATCCGGTAAATAAACCGGGATGGATAAGCATTTATGTCCGTCTGGATGCGGCAAATATTGTTCATCTGCTTCCTTTAATTTGTACCGGTGATGTACCCGCAGAGTTGCAAAGTGCCATGACAAAAATAGCCGGGACGCCAGCGCAGATTATTTTAGCCGGCAGCCGCTATGCCGACGCGCCGCAGCTTCCGGAGGACGGAACACAGATAGCTTTCCCCTGGGCCGGGGAATGGCTGACGGAGCCGGAGATTCAGGCTGTAACGGATTGCCTGTCCCGCGCCGTGCGGGATGTCTCCCGACAGGTATGGGAGGATGCGCGCCGAATAAAGGCGGCGCTGACCACGCGGGGAGAAACGCTGTTTTATCGCCAGACCCGAAATTTCCGTCTGGTTGTGAAGGAAAATGATATGCCCTGCTGGCTGGACGATGATGACAATTTGCCGGTGGTGCTTGATGCCATCCTGAACAAAGGAGCACGCTACAGCAGCGTTGAGTTCTTTGTTATCAGCGACAAAGTGGATCAAATCCTGGAATGTGGCCAGATGTGCGATGTGCTGCGTATTCCGGGCGAGCCTCCGCGCCGGTGGATGGATTTAACCCTGTTACACGAGGTCATGGCAGAAGCGCGTGCAGAAATCAGTCTTGTCCGCAATGCCCTGTCAGCAATCCGGCCAGTGTAGCGAACAGCAGGGGGCGGCGGCCCCCTGAATCAACATCGAAGGATAAGGATGTCGCCGGCTCCGCTTTTATGGCTCCTCCTCCATATTGTTCCGGCTTTGCGGTGAGTAACGCCCCGTGCGGCCTGCGGCAAACGCCGTGCCTCTACTGTAGCCGGGCCGCGGCTGATGCAAGGGAAGCGTAAAAGCCGTCACCTTCACCCGGTCGCAGTTTATTTCAAAGGCATTATCCGCCGTCTTCCCGTCGTTTTCCGGCTCATTTTTCGCCGTCAAACCGTCCAGCCTGCTCCTGCTTTTTTACTGCGCTGCGGCTTCGGTGACGCCCTTGCATCCTCCGCTTTTCGCCCGGCTGTCGTGTCGGCACGGCGTAAGCCGGAACTCAGACGACATCGACTATGGAGGATTTTTTATGAGCACTACGACCACCACACCGGCTGTTTACGTGGGCACCTACCATAAATACAACTGCGGCAGCATTTTCGGCAAATGGTTTGATCTGACGGAGTTTGACGGCAGGGAGGATTTTTACGAGGCCTGTCAGTCGCTGCATGCCGATGAATGGGATGCCGAGTTTATGTTCCAGGACTGGGAAGGCATACCGTCACAGTTTGCCTCTGAATGCTCCATTGACTGGGATTTTATCGCCGCTTACAAACGCGCCGAAGAAGAGGGCAGGGAAGCCGCTTTTATCGCCTGGGCGGAGTATACCGGCGAGTGTGACTATGACGCGTTTGATGATGCGTACCGAGGCGAGGCGGAAAGCGAGGAGGACTATGCGCGGGAGATGGTTGAGGACAACGGCCTGTTAAATGAAGTGCCGGAGCCGCTGCGCAGCTATTTCGATTTTGAAGCCTGGGCGCGTGACCTGTTCAGCAGCGGCTATGTGTTCCATGACGGCTATGTCTTCAGCAACTGATTAATGTCCGGCGGGGAAACCCGCCGGTCAGGGAGAAAACAGATGAAACTTGCACCGGAAACCCGCGAGATCCTGCGACAGTACAAAGCGCTTATTAATGCCCGCCGCCGTGAGAATGGACAGTCGGCGCTCCGGACAGAACAGGTGAACGACGAAATATGTTACTACATGACCTGTCAGAGCGCTGTTTACCTTTGCGGCCAGTTTATACGACAGGACGGATACGGCCAGTAAGCATGATGGCAGGAGTCCGGGCCAGAGGGCGCCTGTCAGCCCGCGCGAAAACCCGGGCAGGCTGCGCCTGCCGGAGAGAAACTTCGCCGCGCCTCCGGCGCCGCGCACTCTCTTCTCCGTTGTCAGTCGCTGTTGCCCGGGAATGCGCGTATTATCCGGGATATCTTCCTGTAAAGCAGACCGGTGATGCATATGTCGAAGTTGAATATTGCCTCTTTCTCAAAAGACGAGCAGGACAAAGTATCGGTCGATAAAGCGACCGCCGCTGTTGCCTGGCAGGAACGGATGAACAAGCCCGTGGTGCCGGAACTGGCTGAACGGGAGCAGCCTGAACATCTTCGCCAGTATTTCCGTGAACGGCTTGAAGTTCATCGGCAGAACAGTCAGCAGCTGCCGCGCGCAAATGCGCCCGAATATAATAAACCCGAAGATGAGCAGCAGAAGTGATTCTTAAAGTCAGTGTGTCTAGGGAGGAAATTTGATGCGTATGTCTCTGATGTTTGCAGCCGTTACCCTTTAAACCGGTATTAACCTGTTGTTTATTCCGTTTCTGCCTGTACCGGCTCTTTGGGGAGCTATCCTGGCCGTTGCTTTTATCCTGATGAATGTCCTGGCGGACAAACTGCGCCTCTGGAGTGGCGTTGCATGGATTATCGTTGCCGGCATCATCATAACGTTGATGCTGAAGGGAAAGGAGCCGGGTGACGAATTAAGAGTGCTGATCACCGTTTTTGCTTTCCTGGCTTCGGCCTGGTACTGCGTTGCGCAGTACAGAAAAGAAAAGTATTTCCGCTCCTGATGTTCCAGGCTGGTATCACGCCGGATAATCGTCAGCCATCTCGTAAGCCGCATGTAATCCATTCTTATTCTCCCGTTTTCTGTTTTCTGCCTGTTCCCGTTTTCACTGCGGGCGTCCGGGCGGGCTGTCGTGAACGGAGCCGGTAAACCGTCTCCGCCCTTCGGGCTTCCATCCCATGACGCAACACTAGGGCTTGCAGCATCCGTTCCGGATGCGCCGCCCCTTTTACGCGCCGTATCCTGCGCTTTCTGCACCCCGGCAAACTGACGCCGGGCTGTAAGGCGCAACGCCGTTTCGCGCCCGCACTTTCCGTCGTTGCGGCGGGTTCCTGCTCATTCCTTGCTTGGTTTTTTCACCCTTTTGAGTCCTTTCGTCGGGGCTGAGACAAGCACAGTCGCTGTCAGCTGTCCAGGGTAAATGGCACGCGGTAAACCGCGCCCTGGACATCCGCCATCGCCCGCGCTGGTTTACGCCCTTGCGGCGAACGGCTCTCAAACGGGTGAAGGTAACAACCAGCGGGCGCGTTCAGCAGGTCCCCGCAAAACGTCAAAACCGCGGCCCCGGCAACTCAACGGGTGATGGTTTTTAAAAGCAAAACAACCGGAAGGAGATTCATCATGACAGTACGCGGCATCAACAAAGTCATCATCGTGGGTAATTTGGGCCAGGACCCGGAAATCCGTTATATGCCCAATGGCGGCGCGGTCGCTAATCTCAGCCTCGCCACTTCGGAGTCCTGGCGCGATAAACAGACCGGAGAGATGCGCGAAAACACCGAATGGCATCGCGTGGTACTGTTTGGCAAGCTCGCGGAAGTGGCCAGTGAGTATCTGCGCAAGGGCGCTCAGGTGTACGTCGAAGGCCAGTTACGTACCCGAAACTGGCAGGACGACAGCGGCGTAACGCGCTATGTCACTGAAATCGTCGTCGGACAGAACGGCACCATGCAGATGCTGGGCGGTCGTCGTGACGGCGGTCAGCCACAGAACACGGCTCCGCAGCAACCCGCACAACCGCAGAGTCCTGCCGCTCCGGCACAACCTGCTGGCTCCCCTGAAAAATCCCCGAAAGCGAAGGGTGGCAGAAAACCCCGTCAGAGTACCGCGCCGTCTCAGCAGGCGCCGCAGCCGTTACCGGACGATTATCCGCCGATGGATGATGTTGCCCCGTTTTGACCAGCATGATGAAAACGCCCCGCAACCTGCGGGGCAGGAAAAGGAGAAACACATGATCAGCAACGTTATACCGCCCCTTCAGTCACTGCCTGACGGCACATTCACCCGCGAACAGGCTGAAGCGGTCGCAGCGCAGTATCAGAATGTCAGGATTGAAGACGATCAGGGAACGCACTTTCGCCTGGTGGTTCGGAAGAACGGCGAAATGGTGTGGCGGGTATGGAATTTTGAGCCGGGTGGTGAGTACCTGATGAACCGTTATATCCGCGACTACGGCATCCGTAAACAGCAGTAAAAAGGTGCCCTGCCGGAGCAGCAACTCCGCAGGGCCGGACAGTCATCAATATCCAGTGAGGTATCAACTATGTCAGTAACCGAGTCTAAAGCAAAAACCCCCGCTAAAACCAGCAAAAAAGTAGTCAAACCTGCCGAAGCCGCAGCCCTTAAGGCGGCGCTTGAGGCCGCTCAGATTGAAATGGTGCCGTTGTCGGCGCTCGTCAAATCCCCGCTGAACGTCCGTACCATCCCGTATCCGGTGGAGAGCGTACGCGACCTGGCTGACACCATTCTTGCTATCGGCCTGATCCAAAATCTTGTGGTCCACTCGTTGCCGGGTGGCCTGTCAGGCGTGGCGGCAGGTGGTCGTCGTCTCGCAGCCCTGCAACTGCTGCTGAGTGAAAAGCGCATCGATGTCGGGTATATGGTCATCGTCAAGCGCGTCAGCGACGAACTGGCGGTGGTGGCCTCGATGGTGGAGAACAACCAGCGAGTGGCAATGCATCCGGCAGAGCAGATCAGCGGGTTCCGCACGTTGTCTGAGCAGGGGAAGACTCCGGCGCAGATTGGTGACCAGCTGGGGTATAGCTCGCGTCACGTCCAGCGGATGCTGAAACTGGCGAACCTTGCCCCGGAACTTATCGCCCTGCTGGCAGAGAACAAGCTCGACGTGGAGCAGTGTCAGGCGCTGAGTCTGGAGAACGATCCCGTGCGTCAGGTAGATATTTACCAGTGCGTGAAGGCGCAGCACAGCTATGCCCCTGCGCACATGCTTAAACGCGCTGTCACTGATACCGAAATCAGCGTGAACCACTCCCGCTTCGTGTTTATCGGGCGTGAGATGTATGAGTCTGCAGGTGGCGTGGTACGTGAGGATTTGTTCAGCGCCCAGGAGGGTGACGGTACGGCAGACGGTGTGCTGGTCGAGCGACTGGTGCAGGAGAAGCTGGAGTCCACCGCACTGGCAATCGAACAGCAGGAAGGATGGTCATGGTCACTGGCCCGGGAGGGAGCGGTCAGAAACTACGGTGACGACCGCGAACATTATCTGCTGTTACCAGAGCAGGAAGCACAGTACACCACTGACGAGCAGCAGCGTCTTGATGAACTGTACGCCACTCAGGAGGCCACGGAAACGTTTGAAGATGAAGCCGCGATTCAGGTGCTGATTGACGAAATTGAAAATGCGGCATCGATCCGGGCGTGGACACCGGAGCAGAAATCAGCCTGTGGCGTGGTGGTCAGCCTGTACGACGGTGAGCTTTGTGTCCAGCGAGGGGTGCAGAAGAAGCTTCAGAACGAGACGAAAGAAGGGCAGGGAGAGAATGGCAGTAGCGGCTCCCTCCATGTGGTCAGCAGCAAGTCGGATGTGACGGAGGGGATCAGCGCCCCGCTGCTCAAAAAGATGTCTTCAGAAAGAACGCTGGCAGTACAGGCCGCCCTGGTACAGCAGCCCGAAAAAGCGGTGGCCCTGATGGTATGGCGACTGTGCAGTTGTGTTTTCGATTACTGCAATACTACCCGTCATCCGTTCGTGATGCGTCTTGAGGTGCATCACAGTGGGCTGACCAGCGAAGCGCCGACCGGAAAGAGTGGTCAGGCATGGCTGAGTCTGATGCAGGAGAAAGCCCGTCTGGAGGCGCTGTTGCCGGAGGGCTGGAAGAAGGATTTCACCATCTTCTTTACGCTCGACGGACAGACTTTGATGAGTCTGATGGTGTTCTGCACGGCCTGTTCGGTGGACGGGGTGCAGATCCGGACAATGGGGCATACCACACAGAGCGACCTCGATGGCGTGGAAACGGCGCTCGGGTTCCACCTTCGCGACTGGTGGCAGCCAACGGCAGAAAACTTCCTCGGTCTGCTCAGTAAGAACCAGATTGTGGAGGCGCTGAAAGATGCCGGACTGTCAGGCGCTGCGTCAGATGCCGGGAACATGAAGAAGGGAGATGCCGCCAGCCATGCTGAACAATGGCTCTCCGGTACGCGCTGGGTTCCTGCCTGGATGCGGTCACCTGATGCGCAACCTGATGTCGCTGAGGGTAAGGCGACAGACTCTGATGACCATACGGCACACGCAGCCTGATAACGGAAACGCCGCCCTCCGGGGCGGCGATAAGGAGACCATTATGCGAAACATTATTACTCCCGACGTACTGAAAACCATGATCCCCCAGGAATTTGAAGACTGGCGCGAAGCGGGTGAAGATTTGCGCCGCGAACTGACCCATGCAGTCATGCGCGATCTGACCTGCCCGGCTGACTGGGACATGAATGGTGAATACCGGAGTGAGTTCGGTGGCTTTTTTCCGGTACAGGTTCGCTTCACGCCGTCGCACGGCAACTTCCATATCGCCGTATGCAGTCCCGGCGACATCACCCAGTCATGGATGGTGGTGTTCATTCCTGCCAGCGGTCGCCCGTTTTCTGTTATCAGCACCCTGCCTGCCTGGTCGCCGGAGGTTATTTCTCACACACTCAGCCTGACAGCGCGCCTCGATGCCGATGGCTACAGTCAGGCCAGCATTATCAGTGTTCTGGCGATGGAGGGCGCACAATGATCCCGGCGAGTTTGTCACTGGTACCCCTGAGTCATGAGCGTCGTGCTGCAATGCAGGCCATCGCAGAGGTGGAGAAGAAATATGAGCGTGGCGTTCATATTGCTGAGTTTGCCTACGCCCATGCCTTCTTCCGCATCCTGAACGGCAGCAAAAGTGTCACGGTAAAAGATATCGGCTGGTTTTCTCCGGGGATGACGGCACAGAACCTGCGGGGGAAAAAGCAGGACTGGCTGGCAGCGATTGATCGGCTGATTGAAAGCCGTGGCGCATGTTGCTGGTTACCCCTGTCGGTGTCGGACGGCTGGCGACTGTTCCCGGAAACGAAGTTTCAGACGTCAGAGCGTCGTCGCAGGAAAAGTGAACTGAGCGCCGAAAAATACACCCGCCAGCGCCGGAAAGAGGCGTTCCAGCGCGAATCCGCGTACCAGGCGCTGGCGGGGCAGGCGGAAATAGAGCTGGCATTCCATACATCGGAAACGGTCAGCAGCTGGAGCGCGCGCTGGTCGGGTACTGAACTGCGCCAGTACGACCTGAAGGATATGTTCTGGCGCTGGAGCGAGCGTTTCCCGTCACTTGAGCCAATGGAGCGCTGGATGATGGCGAACCAGCCTTTCTGGAGTGTGATGGTCGAATCTGATGCCCTCGCAAAAGAAAGCCCGGAATCTGTCCGGCAACTGGAGCGCTGGATGGTACCCAACAAGCTGACAGCGCGGAGCCAGGTATGAAGTGGCGTTACTCACTGCGCTGGAAGCGTCCCGGTCCCTGTCCCGGTGAACATGAGCTGGCGTCAGAAGTGGTGGAGGCAGGGAAGCCCGCCCCTGAGTCCGTGATGTCACTGTGGGTGGCCGGAGCCGGATATGCTGTCTGCGTTGATTTTCTGTATGAACGGCCCATCAGGCGCTGGAGCTACGAGCGTAAGGCGGCCACCCGCCGACGGAATCTGGCGCGTCGCGTTAACAGAATTGCGCCGCTGTTTGCTGATGAACTCATCGGGCGGGAACTGGCGGCGCGACCGGACTATTATCGAGGGAAGTCTCATCGGTGAGTTTAGTTATTATCCCATGTAAATCTTCGGGGCTACAGAGGTCGGAGAGCAATCGTAGTCTGCAGCTATAAAAGGAGGCTGATTCTGAATAAAGGACTGACATTATCGGCGCTGGTTGCCATGACGCCGGAGGATTATGAGCAGTTTCGCTCAAATGGCTGGTCATCTCGTCAGATACTGACGCAGGCGGTGGCGAGGGAATTGCTTTT
Organism: Winslowiella toletana; assembly: GCF_032164335.1. Taxonomy (NCBI): domain Bacteria; kingdom Pseudomonadati; phylum Pseudomonadota; class Gammaproteobacteria; order Enterobacterales; family Erwiniaceae; genus Winslowiella; species Winslowiella toletana. The sequence continues at coordinate 54,178 of NZ_CP134153.1, forward strand.
GCCGGAGGGCTGGGTGGTTTCACCCGAGAATCACACTGAATACGGTGGCGTATGGCCCGTCTGCCTACGGTATATTCCACCGCATGGCAGGCACTGGTTCATGCTGACCAGCCCCGGCGAAGTCTGTGACCACTGGATGCTGTTGCTCCAGTCTGCCAGCGGACAACGAATTAAATGTCTGCACAGAATGCCGGTACTGGATACCTTTCTGGTTAACAGCCTGCTGCAGCGGGCTGATGTGCTGGATAAAAACGGTATACGCTGGCAGGTCTGGCTAATGAGCTGGCTGGCATCACCGGTTCGACCATACACGGGCGTCGTCCCTGACGGGACACGGCTGTCGTGAACGGAGCCGGTAAACCGTCTCCGCCCTTCGGGCTTCCATCCTGACGCAACGTCAACCCCTGCGCTTGCTGCATCCGTAAACGGACGCGCCGCTTCACCCTGTCGGCGGTAAAACTGCCGACAGTCCGATGACGCCACGCCGTTCCGCCGTGTCAGGTGTGTTCATCCTCTCCTCATACCTCTGGTGAACCCTCTCCCGTTAAGTCCCCGGGCGGGGGGCCTGTCGTAGCACCGTCGTGTCGTCATCCGAAGGGTGAAATGAATTCCGCCAAAACTTTTTGCGAAGGACCGCAAATACTTTTGTCTCCGCCCTTCTCCTGCCGCCCCGCCGTTGCTCCTTTGCCCTTTGCCGCCAGGGAACTCACCGAGAGATGGATTAACCACCAGACAAGAGGAAAAGCAGGATGAACACACAAAACGTCAACGTCAAAACCGCCACCAAAGAATCTTCCGAAAGATGGGGTTCAGACCCAAAAGCGCGTCTGGCCTGTGTTATCGCAGAACAACGTTCGTACCTGGCTGAGCTTTGCCAGGTCTGGAATCTCCAGTTGAGCGAGAAGGACGAGGCAGAGGAAGTCCTGCGCCTTCTCAGCCTGATGAGTGACAACGTTCACAAGGAAGGCGTGCTGTGTTGGGAACGTTCATATCCACTGGTTTCGTTTCATGTCGTGCAGCCGTGATTACAGGCTAAAAATCATACCATCCGCTTATACGGAGTGATCGGGCGTGAGGCGTGGGAAATCGCCCGAAATGACCTTCGCAACAACATTAATTTTGCTCAGGCAATGCGGGAAGTTGAAGTTTGTTAATCAGCGTCACCCACGGCGGCAGGGGATGTCGCCATCAACCAAAGAAGGAGAACACGATGCTTTTATACCTGACTGAATCCTCGGCTCTTCCTGGAATGCAGGCCACCGCTGAGGCTGAGCGGGCGTACTGGCTGAGCCGTGAGAAAGCAGCGGTGAGAGTCCCCACTGAAATCGACGTACACGCATTCCATGATGCGCTGGGGCTGATGTACCCGATGAACTGGCGTAGCAGTGAGAACGGTGAGTGTGAAACCTTCATGCTGGCAGAAATGATCTGTGGAAACGTGACCGAAATATATGCACGGATCGGTATCCGTTATTACCGGATGCGTGACTACAGCAACCTTGACCACGCGGAAATTCTGGCCCGCGTTAAGGAGGTATCAGACAAGAGCCAGAAATGAAAAAAGCAGGCATAAGCCTGCTTATTCCATGCCGGATGACACACCCGCAAAAGTTTGCATCCGGCATACGCAAAAACAACATGGAGATTAAACCATGCAATTTGACCCGCAAATCGTCGCACAGGCGAACGTGTTTGTAAATGCCCTGCGCAGTGGTAAACGCGCCCGTGTTCCAGCCTTAAAGCTGAAATACTGGCAGCAGTTTATGACCGTTGTATACGCTGGCCTCGGCCTCGCGTGATGTGAAACCTGCCGCCCCCTGTGGGGGCGGCATTACCGGAGATACTTTCATGTCACAACTGAGCTTTGCCGATGTCTTCAATATGGCCAGAGAGAGCGCAGGCAGTAAAATTAGTACCCAGGACACGCAGCCGGGTAGCGAATCATATCCCTCTGTTCAGCGGCTGATGAGTGCGCAGTACAGCCGCAGCCGCTTTATCAGCGTGTTTAGATCCACAGGCCGCCAGCTGGGGCGCAGGGAAGTGTTCAGTGATTTTCTGTCACTCGCCGCCAGTGAACTGGATATGGCCCGGATAAGAACGCCGGAGAGAATGGAACACTGCCGGAAAATCTGTGCGCGGTACGAGGCGTCAGATATTGTGAACATGCAGGAGATGTTCTGCCTGATGGTAAATGCGCTGGAGGAGAAATTTCATGATTTTCTCGGCACCATTTTTATGGAACTTGAACTCGGCGATAACTTTCGCGGGCAGTATTTCACCCCTTATTCAGTACAGTGCCTGATGGCCCGGATGCTGATGCCTGGCGTCAGGGACACCATACGCCGGGAAGGGATAGCCACGGTCAGCGACCCGGCCTGTGGTGCCGCCGGGATGCTGATTGCGTATGCGGAGTGCCTGCTTGAGGCTGATATCAATCCTTCCATGCACATGTTCGGCAGTTGCATCGATATCGATCCGGTGGCGGCAGATATGGCCTTCATCCAGCTGTCACTGCTGGGGATTGCCGCGGAAGTGGTGACGGGTAATACGCTCAAGATGCAGTTTAACCGGGTGAGGTATACGCCCGTGTATTACATCAATGACTTTGAAAAACGGCTGGCAGACCTGCACCGGTTCAGGGCTATGCGGGACTTTATGCGCGGAATACAGGAGGCAGCGTAAATCACCGGACGGGCAGGGGATCACCTGCCCGAATGCGGGAAAAAGCCGCGCACCTGCGGTGCCAGATAATACCGGCTGCGCTACGCGCCGCCCGCATTATTCCTTCGCGGGTTTATCTCTTCAGTATTATTAATTTGTCTCTGTTTATCTCTTTCGGTATTTATCTTTTGTAAGCAATAAAACATATAACGGCCCGGGCGTCGTCCCTGGCGGGACACGGCTGTCGTGAACGGAGCCGGTAAACCGTCTCCGCCCTTCGGGCTTCCATCCTGACGCAAATTCAAATTCATGCTTGCTGCATCCTTAAAGGATGCACCGCTTTAACCGTGGCGGTAATAAATTCCCGCCACTTTAATGACCGTAACGGTAATTCGTCTTGCGCCGATTTTCCGTTACGGATTGTGTGTATTCTCCTGGTGTGTATGTCGCCCGACTTCATCAATTCGCGGAGGGCTGCTTTTAGCATCAGTCAGGAAGGAAATAAAGGGGTATATAAACGCTTCGCGCCCCTTTATTTCCTTCCTGCCAGCTGCGCATTGCCCTTCGCCGCTCAGTGATGAAGTCGAACGATTTAATAATTCATAAAGGAGAAACCTGAATGCACACCATTAACGTCAAAACCGCCACTCGTGAATCAGCCGAACAATTTAAAATAGATAAGTTTCAGCGCTATTGTGTAACAGATGGTGATGAACGACTTGATTTTATCCCTGCACTATTTTTACACCGTCAGCTGACAATATGATCGCCAGCTGGTTACGGCAGCATTCTAATTATGATGGCGGTTTCTGGAATTACTGGATTATTCCACAGGATGTCGGCGGTAATGTGGCTCCGAACGGAATTATCTTCACTACAACTCAAACCGGGTATATCGCACCTGCTGGAGAACAACGTTATGACATGTGCATTCCTGGAAATTATTTTGAATCAGAGATCAGTGCCGATGTTGCCGGAATTATTGCGACATTAATGATAATGAACTGGTTGTCGTGGCAGGTAGCTGATATGGGGCCTGAATACGCCATAGTCTGCAAACATCTTGTCGCTCGCCAGGATGCCCTGAAGGATTATATCAGCCTTATTCAACATCCCGAAAGGGAATTAATATTTCACGCTATTGATTGATAGTAAATGCGTCACTCTGGTGGTGCATTTTTCTTGATGTCCACATAAATTGCCTGAATTTCCTGTGCGTACTTCTGGCGTTTCCTTTCCTGTTCCTCGGTTTCACGAAAACCTGAGTTATAAGCACCGACTGCCCGCCAGGAGTATCCCCAGCGCTTAAAAGCAATTGCGAGATAATAAGCTCCAGTATAGATATTCATGCAGGGATCTCTGTAAAGATTACCAGGCGTGATACCATACTGAGCCAGATGTGAAAAATTCTGCGAGTGAATTTGCATCATTCCGACGGCGTAACTTTCATTACTGACAATATTCATTGCATCAGGCCGCCATGATGACTCTCTGAAAGAGATTGCCCGTAATAAATTAGGTTCAATATGGTAATCCCTTCCCGCCATTTCAAAACAGTCCTGAGCAATGACCGGAGAGGTAAGCGCGAGTAATCCAACAAGCAGAACGTTCTTCATCTGCAAAATTCCATTGTTATCTTTCCCTATGCAAGAGTGCCATTTTCTAACAAAAACGGCAATGCCCGTTAATACTGAATCCTGCCCGGCCCGCTAATTTTCATATGCCTGCTCCTTAACATCAAAGTCCTACACACCTCGCAAGATTTCATCTTGCATGATAAGTCTTTAAAAACATGCGGTTGCAGTTATTTTTATGCAGCATTTTAGAATCAATCCCGTAATTAAGAGTATAATCATACTCTAATGACACTCTAATTAGAGTGCAGGGCATACTCTTATTAGAGTATTTCAATAAATTCAGCTTGTTAGATAGAGTGTACTCGCGAGTACACTCTTGTTTAACAACCTTACATACTCGCATCTATACTCTGTTTATTTTAATGGTATACTCGCCTTATACTATGGATAAAAGTATTCAGGTAATATTTCAAATTAATCATGATTATTGGTTTCAGAAGGATCAACGATGCCACGTATACAAACTTTTGTCAGCAATCAGGTTCGTGAAGAAATTGAATCTCTGGTTACAGAAAGGAGGCAGGAAGGCGCAACGGAACATGATGCCACTGTATCGTCAGTTACTTCAATGCTCGTTGACCTCGGCCTCAGAGTATACCGGATTCAGAGAGAGAAAAAGGAAGGTGGCTTTAACCAGATGGAGTATAACAAGATCATGTTGGATAACATGGCCAGAGTCCGGGCAATGTGTTCAGAGATAATGAAGATGGGCGCACTAAGTCATGAAGTTATAAGCAATGGTAACTTTGATAATGAAGTCATCAAAAGATCCATAGCAAAATTTGCAGAAGACCAGGTAAGTATTTTCTTTCCTGAAGAGGAAGAAACGGACTAAGCCTACAGTTTATTTATGTTGCCTCCTGCCCATATCCTTGTACAGGAGGATTTACTGAATGCTGTATTGCTTAGCTGGTAGGGTTGTAATGTTACACGCTGAAATAACCATCTGAGTATTATCATTCATGAGGTTGAGTCTGAATGGATAGCTGTTTGGGACAACTAAGTTCGGTGCCTCTGAAATTTTCTATTCTTCTGTTGATAGGTTAGATAGCCAGGTATCATTTAAGTAATGAACACTTTCTGTCGGTCATAATTGATTTTCAGAATGAAGGGCTATCTGGCTATTAGCCTTTATCTAACACAACTTTCTCTCATAGCTCTCTTGCAGGAAAATTCGCATACATCGCCAGGAGCAATCCAATCTGATCTTCTATACCTTCCCGAGCTACTCGCGATATTTCTTTATAAGCTTTTGCTTTGCATTTTAATTTGAGAGTGTTTTTTGTGAGCTTAATCATAAATTAATGCGTAACTTTGGTATTTATTGAGCGTCGATCTGTGATGTTGTATATTCGATTTAAGGTAAATCAATTATTCCCAGGGAGAAGAATGCGTTTATTTAATTGATTTGCTTTTGTCGCGATGGCAGGGGTTGGCCCCCCCCTGTCACCGCTGGCCACCAATAACCCAAGTACTTTTAACAGGAGGTTACGATGGTTATCATCGATCCTATCCGTATGGAAATTTTACGCAAGATCTTTCCTGAAATTAATGATGTCAAAATTGAAGTATTTACTCTTTTTGCTTTTGGAATGGCTATTAGAGAAATTTCTGATTACAGACATACGACCACACAGGCAGTCTATAAGACCCTTAAGGAATTGTGTGAACAATATAGCGCACCTTCCAATGAAGCCCTTAAGACTTTGTACATCACACGACTTGCTCTGCACTCCTTTCTTGAACTCAGAATAGAGCTTCAGCCAGAGGAGTAACTCGCCTCTTTTCGGGAAAAACGTGATGTGATTTATATCACGTTTTTCCTGTTGATTTAGATCAAAATGCGGTTGTAAGACTTTTCGTGTTTTCGTCCTTTCTATATTTAAATCAAGATGTTGAGCGCCTCGAAAATAGTTTTATTTCCAATTGGACAGCCCCTGTTTTTTCACGTCATCATATACGTAGTTTTTATGATTTAGCGGAGCATTTGAAATGATTCAAGACACCCCCCTGAAACCACGTCCAGCAGGGAAATTTATCCGACTTTATCTGGATGGTGTTGTTTATGAGGAGCTAAGAAAGAAAGCCAAAAAAAATGCCAGGCCAGTACAAAAGACGGCAGTTCTTATTATTGAGGAGGCATTAGGGTTGAAAGAGTGACTCCGCTACAGAATCATTTTTTTTGTGGTTAATGGTCCTGTGCCGGATTGACTTAACCCGTCAATACCGCTCTGGGTTGTTTTGTAAATAATATAAATGGAGTTTCTATGAATTTATCCTTATCAAAAGGCGGCCTCCCCGCGTCTGTAAAAAACCGTGCATGGCAGTACTGCCAGATGGCATGGCGTGGTGTGACCACTAAAAAAGCGCTGTCCCGTCTGGCTGCGCTGTCTCCGCTACTGTTACTCGGTGTGGGACAGATGGCCAATGCAACCGACCTGCTGGCCGGGGGCAAGGATGATGTGAAAGCCACCTTCGGTGCCGACTCATTCGTCATGATGTGTATCATCATCGCCGAACTGATTGTCGGTGTGGCGATGTATATCCGCACCAAAAATCTGTTGATCCTGCTGGGCCTGGTTGTGGTTATCGTCTTCACTACCGTCGGTCTTACCTTCATCAACTGATATGGAGGGAAACGATTTAGACAAATACCGTTTCCCGAAAACCCTGTCAGAGCAGAACCGTATTATTGGACTGCCCCTTGATGAAGCTATCCCCGCAGCGGTTGTTTTGCTGTGGGGATTTTTCACCAAGAAATATTTATTCAGTCTGATTATTGCGGCAGTTATCTGGCAACTGATCAGGGCGGCGAAACGCGGAAAGAGTTCCCGCTGGTTATACAACTGGTGTTACTGGTATTTGCCCACTGAATTATTCCGGGTTGTCTACCGCGTTATTCCCGATTCCAGTTTCAGGAAATGGATAAAATAAATTACCGCAGGGCCATATTATGGAAATTAGCGCTCGTAATTCATCCACCAAAATTATTGCCATTATTATTCTGTCGCTCACGACACTGGTCTTTATTCTGGGCTTTGCCGTGGCATGGCTGGCTGTGACCAACAGAGCACTCATCCACGAGCAACGTACAGTCGTCACACCGATGACCTACAACGCGCCTTTTGTGGTATCCGAAACTAAAGCTGATACCGAGTATTTCCGGATGATGACGCTGTCCTTTCTGGCCCTGCGTCTCAATGTCTCGCCTGAAACGGTCGATTCCAACCACGCTTTTCTGATGTCTTTTGTCGAACCAGAGGCCCGGGAGGAATTTAAAAAAGTACTCCAGGAAGAGGCAGCACAGATTAAAGCCAATGATGTGAATTCCACGTTCTACACCACAGAAATCAATGTCTATCCCGTTGACGGCCGAATCGATGTTCGTGGCGTGCTGAAAATGTGGATTGGTAACTCTAAGCCTTCCACGGAAATAAAAACCTACCGGCTTCGTCTGAAGTATACCGGAGGCTTTACCCGTATCGGCCGGTTCTATGAGGTGACCAATGAAAAATAACCTTCCGGCGTTATTGTTTGGTACAGCCATGATGGTCGTTGTGCCCCCGGCTGCCCAGGCACAGTCACCTGCCACGATCAGCCTCCCACAGGGCGGGCAGTTCCGGCTGAGTATCAGCAATACCGATCCCAACATGATTTTTATCCCGGGTGACAAAGTCACCGCCATCACAGCGCCTGGTGGAATGCTGGCAGACAAGCGGCTGACAACGGCCGGAGGTGTGCTGTTCACTTCGGTGGCCACCCGTACTTTCACTATTTTTGTAGAAACAGCGCTGGGCCAGACCTTCTCTGTCGTGGCCACGCCCGTAAAAAGTGAAGGTCGCGTCTATCGACTGATGAGCGCTGAACCGCCCTCACGGCCTGAAACCCGTAAATGGGAAACCGCTCAGGCTTATGAAAAGCTGCTAATCAGCCTTAACCGTGCCGTGCTGACGGGTGACATACCTGATGGCTACGGTGAAGTGAAACCTCTTTCTGACGGTATTCGTCTCTCCGGTGGTTTTTCTGTTACCCCCCTGAAAGCCTGGGCGGGCGACCAGCTGCGTGCCGATCGTTATGAACTGCGTAATGCCAATACCTGGGGTGTGGCGCTGTGGGAGCAGGACTTCTGGAAACCTGGTGTTCGTGCCGTAATGTTTGATAACAACGCACAGACTCTGATGGGCGGAGGAAGAATGACCGTCACCGTTATCCGTGAAAACGGGGAGGGTGAAGATGGCCAACGTTAACAAAGTCGTCCGCCGTCGTCAGGTTGCCCTGCTTATAGCCCTTGTTCTGGGGATTGGTGCTGGCGGTGCCGGGACATGGATGGTCTCAGAGATGAATCTGAAGAAAGCGCCGCCCGCCAAAGCGCCAAAAGGAGAACCCGCGCCGGATATGACCGGGGTGGTCAATCAGTCCTTTGATAACAAAGTTCAGCGTTCTGCCATTGCGGAAGCCCAGCGGCTTAATAAGGAAACGCAGACAGAGATTAAAAAACTGCGTACTGAAATGGGGCTTGTCAGTCGCGATCTTAAAGGCAGTCAGGATCGCATTCGTGAGCTGGAAGACCAGAACCAGTTACTGCAGACGCAGCTTGAGGCCGGGAAGAATTTTGACTCCCTCAGTGCCGAACCCCTGCCGGGAGCGCTGGCCTCTCAGGGGAAACCTGTACCCGCTGGTAATGTTCCTCCTCCGACAAGTTTCTGGCCAGCAGGAGGCGGACAGGCCCCGGCCGCACCGGTTATGGCCGCCGTTCAGCGTCCGGGAATGATGGATAGTCAGAAATTCAGTCCTCCGGATACCGGGCCGCAAAAGCCCCGTTTCCCGTGGATTTCCTCCGGCAGTTTTGCTGAAGCAATCGTCGTTGAAGGGGCAGATGCCAATGCGTCCGTTACCGGCGATAAAAATACCGCCCCGATGCAGCTGCGCCTCACCGGCAAAGTTCAGATGCCTAACGATGAAGAGTTCGATCTGACTGGTTGCTTTGTGACCCTGGAGGCATGGGGGGATGTTTCCAGTGAACGTGCCATCGTTCGGACCCGCTCAATCAGCTGCAAGCTGGGTGATGACAACATCGACCAGAAAATTGCCGGTCATGTGTCCTTTATGGGCAAGAACGGTATCAAGGGCGAAGTAGTTATGCGTAATGGCCAGATCCTGCTGTATGCGGGGGGCGCGGGCTTCCTGGACGGGATAGGGAAGGGCATTGAGAAAGCCTCCTCCACTACCGTGGGTGTCGGCGCAACTGCCAGCATGAGCGCCGGCGATATCGGCCAGGCAGGGCTCGGCGGTGGTGTCAGTTCTGCCGCCAAAACACTCTCCGATTACTACATCAAACGCGCCGAACAGTACCACCCGGTCATTCCAATCGGCGCGGGCAATGAAGTCACGCTTGTTTTCCAGGACGGCTTCCAGCTCGAAACACTGGAGGAAGCGCGCGCGAAAGCTGCTGCACGTAAGAAACAAAATCAACCTTCTGCCTCATCAACGCCTGCTGCCATGCCGGGTAATACGCCGGACATGCTGAAGCAGCTGCAGGACTTCAGGGTAGGGGACACCGTCGATCCAACGACCGGACAGGTCGTCACACAGTAAACGGGCCGGGAAACCGGCCGCAACAACACAATCCGGAATAGTTAGTGCCCTGGAAGACGAGAAAGGGATGGGCGGTAGCGTGTCCGGGCAGCATACACAGGAAAGAGCGATGGCAGACGTACTGGACCAGTTACAGGAGCAGGAAGACCAGATTAACAGGCTGCACATTCAGGCGGTCAGGCAACAGTTGAGCGTTAAAGGTGAAAGCCTTACCCGGTGTGAATGTTGTGGAAACCGTATTCAGGAACGGCGTCAGAAAGCGATACCCGGCGTGCGTACCTGCACTGAGTGTCAGCGGGTACTGGAAATTCGGGAAAAAATTATCAGAGGTGAACGATGGGAAGCAGAAAAGCCAATGTGATGGGCGTGGGGAAAACTGGCAGCGGTAAAACCATGACACTCAGTCAGGTCACTCAGTTTTTCCTGGCGAAGTCTGACGTAAGCCAGCTCAAAGAAAGATATTCCGGTAATGACGGAGAGAGGATAGCGGAGGCTATCCGTAAGAACTGCAACATCTGGTATCCACTGAAACCAGGGGATGAAGGTCAATAAAAGTGATGGATGCTTCTTTATTACTTCTGGGAGATTTCAGCGACCTGACCAGGCCGGAGTTAATTGCCCGGGCTAAACACCTGGATATCCTCCGGGCTCGGGTGGCGTATACCCATGATAATTTTTCGCCCAGGCAGCTAAGGGCTTTTGCCCTGGCCACCCTGATGTTGTTCATGAGCTACGTGTTAACGGATTCCATCCTTTTCAGTGGCGTAGCCAGCCTGATAACTCTCATAGGGGTACTGCGTTATTCCCGTTTACCCATGGCATGGCACACGCAACTGAAAGACGGTATTTCCCGGATCGAGAGTCTTCGAAGTTCGCCGCTTCGTCTGATAGATGAAGCCAATGCCCATTATGACTGGCATTACGCCTCTTATTGTCTGGCTGCTGAAATCCAGCTTATTTACTCAGCGCTTTCGCAGCCAGCCAGACCCTTCAGCGCATAATTTTTCAGGAAACAGCGATGAAAAAAATCACACTTTTGCTGGCAGGCAGTGCCCTGCTGTTATCCGGTTGTGCAGGTGTCAAAAGCAGTTTCGACTGCGATGCCACAACGTCTGATACCTGTATGACCATGACGAAGGCTAATCAACTGGCCCGGGACAAGGCGGCAAAACAGGCGGGAAAGCCGGCTGCGGGCGGACTGCCTTCCCTGGTTAATCTTCCTGCCGCCTCTGCGGCGGCGGTTCCGTCAGCATCCCGTACCGTCGTCAATGTCCCTTCCGGTGCGCGGGTAACCAGCAACAGACCCGCAGTATCAGCTGGCACCGCAACAGGTATAAGCACGAACGCCGCAGCGTCAACACTGACGCCACGTCCGGTTGCCGGAACGCCGGTCACAACCACTCCGTCATCAGTGGCTTACCGTCCGATCGGCTCCGTGGTTACACCGGCACCGTCATGTCAGAGCGTGCGCTGTGACCATCCTGGATCGGTGCATCCACAACGCAGCCAGGATCAGATAGCCACGGTCTGGATTGCACCTTGGGTAGACAGCGATAACGCCTTTCATCAGCCCGGTCGGGTGTCCTTTGTGGTCAGCCCTGCCGACTGGGTTCTTCCGTCCCGGGTAAATTAAGGAGTTCGGGTGAAAAAGTTTCTGAACGTACTGGAAAATCTGCAGAACGCCTTCCGGATGCCGGATGGCGCGTCGGAGATGACGCGCAATCTGGCCAGCCTGGACTTCCCGCAGCTGACCAGCGTCCTGCCGTACCGTGACTATGACCGTGACAGTGGGCTGTTTGTGAACCGCAGTACGGTGGGCTTTCTGCTACGTGCAGAGCCCCTTATCGGCGCTAACGAACAGATTGTGTATGTGCTGGAAGATCTCATCAAAAGCAAGCTGCCGCGTAAGACGCCAATATCATTCCACCTGGTGTCCAGCAAGCTGATCGGTGATCAGCTTGACCGGGGCCTGTCTGAGTTCCGCTGGCAGGGAAAGCATGCTGACAAATTTAACCGTATAACCAGGGCATATTATCAGCGCGCGGCGCAGCAGCAGTTCAACAGCCCGACCGGTCTGCCGCTGACCCTGCGTGACTACCGCCTGTATATCTCCTACTGCGTGAAGGCGAAGAAGCGGACGGCTGCCGTGAGGACGGAAGTCGCTCATACCCTGAAAGTGCTGCGTTCCTCTCTGGATGCGGCAAAAATTTACACGCAGGCGGCCGATGACCAGGAGCTAGCCACGCTGGTTCACGGGATGCTGAATGCCCGTCATGATCAGCTGTACCCGGATGAGGTTCGTGTCGGCAAATTTGATGAGCTGCATCAGCGCTGTGTTGACCAGCGTATCGGTATCGATGTGCGTCCGGATGATGTCCTTATCAGCCTTGCCGACCGTCAGGGCAGAGTGACCTCCACGCGGGCCATGAACTTCATGCTGGAGAACAACCCGGATATGTTCATGCTATGGATGGGCGGCGATAACCTGTCCAACCTGCTCAGCCCCGACCTGACAATCGCCAGTCCGTTCGTCATCACGATGGTGATGGAGGCCGAAGACCAGGTGGCGACGCAGGGGGAAGCCACGCGCAAGTACCTCGACCGGGAGAAAAAAGCGAACTCTCCCTATGCCACTCTTTTCCCTGGCGTGGCCAAACAGGCTAAAGAGTGGAAGGAGATCCGCGAACATCTCAACAGTAACCAGACCTGTATAGTCCGCTATTACTATAACGTCACCACGTTCTGTCCGGATACGGATGAGGATGCGCTGGTCTGCGAACAGCAGGTCATTAATACTTTCAAGAAGAACGGCATAGACCTGTTTTCCCCGACTTATATGCAGTTCCGTAACTGGATAGCGATGATCCCCTTCATTCATGCGGAAGGACTCTGGGAAGACATCAAAATGGGCGGAGCCACCTGCCGGGCGGAGAGTATCCAGGCCGTGAATCTGCTGCCGGTGGTGGCCGACAACCGGCTGTGTCAGGGGGGATTGTTGACGCCGTCCTACCGCAATCAGCTAGCGTTCCTCGATATCTACGGGGACGGGATGGGCAACACCAACTACAACATGGCGGTCACCGGCACATCAGGTGCAGGTAAGACCGGTCTGGTACAGCCTATCCTGCGCAGCGTGCTGGACTCCGGCGGTATCGCCTGGGTGTTTGATATGGGGGATGGCTACAAATCGTTCTGCGAGAACGTGGGTGGTACATACCTTGACGGCAAGTCGCTCAAATTCAATCCGTTTGCCAACATTTCCAATATCAATGAGTCCGGGGAACGTATCCGTGATCAGCTGGCGGTGCTGGCAAGCCCGAACGGCACGCTGGATGAAGTTCACCACAGTCTGCTGCTGCGTGGGGTTCAGGAGGCCTGGGAAGCGCACAGGGAAAAGGCCCGAATTGACCACGTAGTCCAGAAGCTGACGGCCATCCGTGAGGATGATAAATACCAGAACTCGCCGGGTATTACCAACCGGCTGGATGAAATTATCGAACTGCTCGGTAAGTACTGCTCCTGGGGAATTTACGGCGAATACTTTAACAGTGACGAGCCGTCACTGACCGATGACGCCCGCTTTATCGTCTTGGAGCTGGGGGGCCTGCAGGACAAGCCTGACCTGCTGGTTGCGGTGATGTTTTCCCTCATCATCTACATCGAAGACAAAATGTACCGCACGCCGCGCAGCCTGAAGAAATGTTGCACCATTGACGAAGGCTGGAAGCTGCTCAACTTTAAAAATGAGAAGGTCGGTCAGTTCATTGAAACCGGCTACCGTACGGTTCGCCGCCACCGTGGCGCGTTCATCACCATCAGTCAGAACATCAAAGACTTTGACGCCGATGATGCCTCCGGCGCGGCCAAAGCGGCCTGGGGTAACTCTGCCTTCAAGGTTGTCCTCAAACAGGATGCGTCTGAGTTTAAACAGTACAACCAGAACCGTCCCAACCAGTTCAGCGAGCTGGAGCGCAGTGTTATCAGCAAGTTCGGTGATGCCAAAGACCAGTGGTTCTCTTCCTTTATGCTGCGCATCAATGATACCTGCAGTTTCCATCGTCTCTTTGTCGATCCGCTGAGTCGCGCGATGTTCAGTTCAAAGGGTGATGACTTCGAATTTATCCGCCAGTGCCGGGAACAGAACATGGATATCCATGACGCCGTATACCAGCTGGCACAACGTAACTTCCCTGATGAGATGCGCGAACTGGAAGCGCTTGCGGAGGCCGCATGAAAACGGAACAACAGGTTAACGACACGCAATCAAAACCCACAACTGCCAGAAAGGCACTGACTCAACGTGAACGCCAGAGGCGCCGCTGTCTGCATAGCCTGCTGCTGGTTGCCGCCACCATCCTGTGTATTAACGCTGCCGTCACGTCGTTGCTGATTAGCTGGCGTACGCCAACTGTGGTGTCATTTGATATGAAAAAAACGCTGGATCAGTTCACTGAACAGGCTGGCGCTCAGTCACTGGATGAGCCTCAGACTAAGGCACTTACCGAACGATTTATGACCAACCTTAATGCGGAGCTGCAGGACTGGCAGGTCCGTCATGATGCACTGATCCTGGTTACGCCCGCAGTGGTCAGCGGGGCGGGCGATATCACTGATGAGATTCAGACAGGGGTGGCACACCGAATGGCGGCGGGAGGCGGCAACTGATGAAAAAAGGGCTGCTGGCGCTGTTGCTGATTTCCGGCGTAGCACAGGCAAAAAATCTGGGGACATGGGGGGAAATGTACCCCATTGCTGAGCAGGACATGCTTACTACCATCCAGACACGCCTGAAGGCAATGGAGGCCAGTGGTGAAATGGCCCGGGAGCAGGAAGTATTCAAACAGCGTGTTATTGAAAACACTCTACGCCCTAAACCGGTTGAAGGACTGACGCTGGCGCAGGAGAACACCATGCACTATATCGATCCGTCGCTGACGGTTAGTGAAGATCTGAAAGACCATCAGGGGCGGGTGTTCGCCCGTAAAGGGCAGGTGATTAACCCGCTGGATACCGTCCCGTTCACCGACACGCTCTATTTTATTGATGCAGATAATCCGCAACAACTGTCCTGGATGAAAGCGCAGAAACCCGGAACATTGACTTACCGCGTCATTCTGGTCAACGGCGATATCCGTGAGGCGACCAAAGCCCTGGACACGCGGATTTATTTTGACCAGGACGGCACGCTAAGCAGGAAGTTTGAACTGAAGGCTATCCCTGCCCGGGTGACGCTCTCAGAAGACCGACGCCGTCTTCGGGTAGATACTTTTGCCCTCCCTGGTCCAGGAGAAGCCCATGAATAGGTCACTTATTTTGTTACTCATGGCTTTTGCTTTCAGCTGGTCGTCAGTGAGCAAGGCTGCCACTACCAGCGCTTCCGTTGAGTGCGAGGGGCGTTTTGTAAACCCGATCACCGATGTCTGCTGGGAGTGCATTTTCCCGGTAACCATTGGCAATGTGCCCGTCGCAAAGGGACGTCAGCCGGATACGCCGAATCCTGGCATGCCCATCCAGTTTTGTCCTATGGGAATTTTTTACCGTGTGGGGCTGGCCATAGGCTACTGGGAGCCTATGGCGCTGACTGATGTTACCCGTTCCCCTTACTGCATGGTGAATCTGGGCGGGTTCAATATCAACGTGGGTAATGTCGGTACCGGGACTGGCGGGCAGGAGAACAGGGCCAACCCCGGCGCGTTCTACCATGTTCACTGGTACAAATATCCGCTGACGTACTGGCTCAATATCATCACGTCAATGGGCTGTCTTCAGGGAGGAGACATGGACATTGGATATCTGTCTGAACTTGATCCGATGTGGGACAGCAGCTCTCTCAGCATGATTATCCAGCCTGAAGCCATTCTGTTCGGTAACGTGATTGCGCAGGCGGCCTGTGCGGCTGATGCCGCCGCAAGTCTGGTGCATATGCCGCTGGACCCCCTGTTCTGGTGTGCCGGTAGCCAGGGAAGTATGTACCCCTTTAATGGCTGGGTATCGAATGAATTCAGCCCGATGCAGACCTCGCTGCTTCTCAGTGAACGTATGGCATTCAAGCTGCACCGGCAGGGCATGATCATGAACTCCGTTGGGGCTGATACGGCGGTTTGCTTTGAATATCCATCTCCCATCATTCCGAAAAGCCGCTGGCGTTATCACTTGGTCAATAAATATCCTGATGCAGGGCAATGTCATCCGCTGGGCCGCAGCGTGACACGCTGGGAAACCGGCAAAAACATGCCTAATGACCGTCGAAATTTCGGGTATCTCTTCTGGCGTAAACGCAACTGCGTTTTCCTGTAAGGAGCACAGTATGTTTGTGAACAAGGTATTGATTTTCCTGCTCGCTCTGTTGACCACAGGGCTGGCTCAGGCAACTGAACACACGGAAAACCGTCAGTTTATCAAGGAACAGCTCAGACTGGATCGTCAGCGATTTCAGTCTCTGCAAACTCCTGATTTCCTGAAGCAGGCACGTCCGGTAGCACCGCAGGATCAGTCATTTCTCGACGCTCAGGCACAGCAATTCCGGCAATCCATGCAGCCCGGTGAGCGCCCCGTTGATGCTGCTCTGGTTTTTGTTTCATTCTCAATGCCCCCTGATGAACTGAAACAGCGCGTTCAGGACGCGGCAGCACTCAATATTCCGGTGGTTATCCGGGGGATGGTTAACGGCGACATGCGGGCCACAGCGAATGCTGTCGCTGGTCTGGTAAAAGAGAGCAATACCGGAGGCGTGCAGATAGACCCAACCACCTTTCGTAAGTACAACATTACCGCCGTACCGGTACTGATCGTCGCCTGCGGAAATCAGGGCGATAACGTTGACCGCCTTCAGGGTGATCTCACGCTGCATCAGGCGCTGAAGCGCGTGGCAGAAGAGGGGGACTGTGCGCAGACCGCGAAAAGCCTGCTGGGCGAGGAGGCTGAATGAAAAGGATACTCCCTTTACTGGTTGCTACGGCATCGGTCTTTATGGTGCAACCGCTCATCGCTAACGAGCAGTTTAATCAGGGTATGCAGCAGGGGAAAGCGAACAAAGGGCAGGGTGCTGATGCCATTCAGGGATTTAAGCCCGCTGAAGTCATCCCGGGCTACACGACATCCCCCTCTGAAAGCGGATACTACGGTGGGGTGACCTCGTCGGGTGTGGATATGACATCCCCAGGTTCTGCAGCGTTAAACAGTTCTGAGGCCGGGAAAACTATTACGGAATCCATTCTTAATACTCCTGCAAACAACAAACCATCGCTTGATGCACCGTTTATTTCCGAGGGACTGGATATGCAGGCGAAAGCGGAAACCATTACAGGCGGCGGTTTTGACGGATGTGTGGACCAGCCTGCGAGTTTTACCGAAATCACCACACATCAGTGTCTGCGGGACACGAAAATTGAGCAGTACTGCACCCGCACCGCGACTATTGTCGGCGACTGGAAGGAAACCACAGAGGTTAAAACCTATACCCTTACCGCCTTTAATTTCAGCCGTTCCGGAAAGCAGATTGTGTTCAGCGTGGCAGCCCCTGAAGCCGGCATCATCCACAGTGCAAGCCTGAACGTGACCACCCAAAATTATCTCTGGAATTCCCGGGCCAGCTTTATGAATACCACGTTCAATCTGACCTGGAATGACACCATTGCACTGGGAGGCGCGACAGGGATGGTGCTGACCAAAGGACAGACTCTCAGCGGGACAAGCTGCAGCGGGAACGGCAGCTGTACCGGTACGCTGGATAACGTCATCTTTAACCAGTTCGTCGGGGGCAACTCTCGTTTCACGCTGACGCTGGTGATGCAGGTAAAAAGCAGGGAATGGGTGCCGCGGGTAGAGTGGTCAGAAAGCTGCCCGTTCAGCAAGTCTGAAGGCGCCATGACTGGTTCTCAGTGCGTGGAGCCGGGAGGCACCCGGTCCGTCGTTGTTGAGGGAAAAACCTACAGCATTCATCAGGACTGCTGGAAATGGCAAGACACCTACCTGACCCAGACCGAGACAGAAGGAACCTGCGGGGAGTATATGAAGGACTCCGCCTGTACGGTGACGCGCAGCCAGTGTGCAGATACCGTGGATGGTTTTTGTGTGAGTCAGCAGGTGACGTACTCCTGTGAACGGAAGAAAACGGGTAACGGGCAGATTTGCGGTGGTGAGTTTTTCTGTACGGACGGCAGCTGCGCGCAGGGCCAGACCGGAACCAGCAATATGTTTGGTCAGGCCGTCTCCGCGCTGGCCGCGGTCGCTGCTGCAGGCGAAGACGTGGCGGAACTGAACGGGGAGAACGTCAGAGCATTCACTGGCGAGGCCAAATCCTGCAAAAAGATGGCTGCGGGCTTCAATAACTGCTGCAAGGATTCCGGATGGGGCCAGGATGTGGGGCTGTCGAGTTGCAGCAGCGATGAGAAAGCGCTGGGCAAGGCTAAAGAGAAAAAGATGACGGTCTATGTCGGGGAATACTGCAGTAAAAAAGTCCTCGGCGTCTGCCTCGAGAAAAAGCGCGGCTACTGCCAGTTTGATTCAAAACTGGCCCGTATTGTCCAGGAGCAGGGACGTCGTGACCAACTGGGCGTTGGCTTCGGCAGCGGAAAGTCTCCGGACTGTCGTGGCATAACGGTGGATGAACTGCAACGCCTCGATTTTGGGGTGATGAACTTCAGTGATTTTTACAGTGATCTTGATGCTGGCAGTGAAATTCCGGAAGACCAGGCGTTGCTGAAAAAAGCGCAGGACATCATCGCCGAAAAAATGAAGGAGAACGCCCCATGAGATGTATTGCCGGTGCGCTTGCTCTGATGATGGCAGCAGCGCTGCATGCTGCTCCCGAGGATGTGCTGGCACCTGAGTATGCCCGGGAAGAGGGATGGCAGTGGTACAACCCCAATGCTGAAGAGGCCGAGCCCGAACCGGCGTCGCCGCCGACACTACGGGAACGTCTGGCTGGCATGACGCCATCAGAGCAGAAAAAGGTGCTCCAGCAGGCTACCCGTGAAGCGCTGGACACCGCCATTCTGTATCCCTCTGCGGAGAACTTCCGCCGTTTTATGACACTGCAAAACTTCTGGACTGACCGGGCAACGGACTTCACCCAGACGGCGAAACTGGCCAGGCTGAAATATCCGGAGCTGGATTACAACGTGAAGCGCAGCCATTACAACGGTACGGTGGAAGCCCGCCTGACTGAAGAGAAGAAGGTTCAGAGTGCGGTTATCAGCCAGGTGGCGCAGCGCTATGGCCTGTTCTTTTTCTACCGTGGCAACAATGCCGTCGACAACCTGATGGCCGGGGTGATACGGGCTTTCTGTGAAGATCGGGGGATCAACCTGATGGCCGTCAGTGTGGACGGTAAACTCAGTGACCAGCTGCCGCAAAGTCGCCCTGACAGCGGACAGGCTGAAAAAATGCGTGTCACCCACTTCCCGGCCACATTTCTGGTCGACCCGAAAACTCACCAGTGGCAACCCCTTGCATGGGGGTTTATGAGCCACGATGACCTGGATCGTCAGATGGTCAGCGTTCTTACCCACTTTGCACCTGACTACTGATAACACCTGTTTTGAGGTAACCCATGCTTATTACTGTATTGCGGACCGCCATCCTGATGGTGGCGATGCTGTCCGGCTGTCTGCAGGCTGGGACGCTGGATGATATTCGTGCTCTTGAAGCCGCAAAAACAGGCCGGAGCGCACCCGCGATGGATGCGCTCAGCCTGCCAGAAAACGGGGCGGCAACAACCACAGACCGTGCTGCTCAGAATACCTCACCCGTCTGGTATTCGTTGAGTGATAGCAGGAAAGTTAACCTGCAGGACTGGAAGGTGGTGCTATTCATGCAGTCGACCTGCCAGTACTGCCGCCAGTTTGCTCCTGTTCTTAAAGCCTTTTCTCAGCAAACCGGTCTTGACGTATTCCCCATCAGCCTTGACGGGAAGGGCGATGCCGAATTCCCGGATGTGCTTCCCGCCACGCCGGATGTGATGATGGAATATTTCCAGAGTGGCCTGCCGGTGGCCACGCCAACCACCTTTCTGACCAATGTCAATACGATGGAAACCTGGCCGCTGCTGCAGGGTGCCGCAGGGACTGGAGAATTCCGCGCCCGCCTCGATGAAGTACTCCGGATGGCGCTGGATCGTCAGGCCGGGAAAAGCATTCCACTCAACGCTCAGGGGCAACAATAATGCGACTGAAACCGCTCTGCCTGGCCTTTGCGCTGGGCCTGTACAGCGCAGGAACGGCACATGCTGCGCTGCAGGATGACATGAATTCCTTCTTTAATGACATGAGTTATGCCAGCAATACCACTTCGGCAAAAGCCTGGCAGGGACAGGCCGCACGTTATGTCTCCGGAGGCTCGTTTTATGCGCGCACTGGCAACAAGAACATTCAGCTGGTTTCTATTAGCCTGCCGTCCATTAACGCCGGGTGTGGCGGGATTGACGTGTATCTGGGGGCGTTCTCTTTCATAAACTCCGACCAGATTATGGCATTTGTGAAACAGACGATGGCTAATGCTGCGGGCTACTTCTTTGACCTTGCGCTGGAAACCACCGTACCGGAACTCAAGGCCGCTAAAGACTTTCTGCAGAAGATGGCTGCTGATATTAACCGGTTCAATATGTCCAGCTGTCAGGCGGCAAAGGCGATGGTCGACAGCGTGGCATCGCTGTGGGGCGAGAGTCAGCAGAACGTCTGCCAGTCTGTTGGCGGGCAGAAAAGTGTCTTCTCTGACTGGGTTGCCTCCCGCCAGGGGTGTACTTCAGGCGGCAAATACGGCTCCGTCGCTGACAAGGCCACCGGCGCGGAAAAGGACCAGGTACTGAAGGATATCAACCTGATGTGGGATGCGCTCGGCAACAGCTCGCTCAGCAGCAACGCAGAGCTGCGTCAGTTCGCCATGAGCATCAGTGGTTCGGTGATTTTCGGCAGCAACGGCGAATTGCGGGTTCTGTCTTCAATGGCATCGGACCGCAGCCTGCTGACAGCGATGATGAGCGGGGGGACGGCAAAGGTATACGTTTGCGATAACCAGAATAAATGCCTGTCCCCGACCCTGAATAACGTGACAATTTCCGCAGACAAATCCCTTATTAAGATGGTGCAGGACATGCTGACCAGCATCGAGAACAAGGCCATCACCGACACACCGCTGACGGAAAAAGAGAAGCAGTTCATCAACAGTACCTCCATCCCCATCCTCTCCTGGATTGTGGACCAGTCGTCACTGAGCGTCTCGCAGTCCCTGTTTGCTCAGCTGACGGATTACATCGCGGTCGATATTTATCTGCAGTATCTGGAAGCCGTGATGAAGGTGGTTAACGGATCGCTTGCCACCAAAGATTACCCGGGCGCCAACATGAAGGAGCTGAAAAATGGCCTGTCCGATGCCAGACAGGCCCTTAACTCGCTGCGTATGGAGGTACAGATTAAGGAGGATGCCCTTATCTCCGCGCAGCAGCAAATCCGCTTTATCCGCCAGCAGGTCTCCTCAAAGATGAGCGATCGTGTGCTGGGTAACTACCAGTTCAGCAGGGTGAATTGATATGGCCGTTGATACGATTTACACCGTTGCCGGCGGGGCGTGGTTTCAGGATACGCTCAATGGCGTGGCGGCATTTTTTAACAGCAGGGCCGGAGACTCACTGATTGCTATGGCCACTGCCGTATCGGTGATTGTCGGGGCGGCAACCTATATCCGGACACGCAATATTATGGACCTGGTCAAATGGGCCGGGTTTTATGTCCTGGTGATTGCCGTTCTGGTCGGGGACAAGCGGAACGTGCAGATTATTGACCTGTCTGAGCCTGCGGCCATCTATCAGGTTGATAATGTCCCGACCGGCCTTGCAGCCCCGGCCAGCCTGATCACTCGTATTGGTGCCGGAATGGCACAGGTTTACGATTTTGTGTTTGCCCGGCCGGACGCGCTGACTTACAGCAAAACCGGGATGCTGTTCGGCGCGCAGCTGGCGGCGGGGAGCAGTGATTTCCGGTTCTCTGAGCCGGAAATTCAGCGCATGTTCTCTGATTACGTCCACAACTGCGTGGTGGGTGACATTATGCTGAACAACAAGTACAGCATTGGCGACCTGATGAATTCTACAGACCCATATGCGCTGATATTCAGTAAACCCAGCCCGCTGCGTGGCCTGTATGACAAAAACCGCAATTTTCTGACCTGCGAGCAGGCCACAACCAAAATAAACACTGATTCGAGTGATATCAGTGGACGGAATATGTTCCCGTTTCTCCAGCAGGTGCTTAACCGGATGCACGGTTTCACGAACCAGGTCTTTGGTCCGACAAACGGTGCCAGTACGGCACTGTTCACCGAAATGCTGGGCGACAGCTATAACTATTTTCACGGCAATTCCATGACCTCCACCGAAATCATCCGCAAGAACGTGGTGATGAATGGCCTGCGCAGTGGTCTGGAGAGTTTTTCAGCGCAGAATGGCGATACGGCCGGACTGGTGAACACTGCCACGCAGACATCGATGGCAAAAATGCGTCTGTCGCAGGCGACCAGTGCGTCCATTGCCGCCAACACGCTGCCTGTGATGCACAGCGTTTTGCTGGGCATGACAATGGCACTGTTCCCGGTGCTGATTGTTCTGGCCGTGGTGAGTTCCCTGTCCTGGACCATTATCAAAGGCTACATCTACACCATTGCTTATCTGCAGATGTGGCCCATTCTGTTCTCCATCCTGAACCATGCGATGAATTTCTACCTGCAGGGCAAACTCAACGGGACGGCGGTGACGCTGGCCACGTTTGACCAGGTACAGAATACCTATTCCGATATTGGCACCACAGCCGGCTGGCTGGCGCTGTCCATCCCGTTTATCGCATGGGGTATGGTTAAAGGTTTAGGGCAGGTGGTATCGCAGGCGGGGAACTATCTGGGACAGACCCTGCAGTCAGCCTCCACACAGTCGTCTTCGCAGGCGATTGACGGTAACTGGTCCTATAACAATATGACGACGGGGAATGTACAGGGTAATAAGTGGGATACCAACTACAGCCATCGTGAAGGCCATATGACGAACCAGCTTGAGAGCGGGGCGACGAAAACCCTGACTTCGTCAGGTCAGCAGGTGTTCAATAATGCTGAGTCCATATCAAAACTGCCGGTGGATATCATGCTGGGTAAAACGGCGACAAGCAGTTGGCAGAAACAGCAACGCGATGCTATCAGCGAGGCTCAAAGCCTGAGCAACAGCTTGTCTCAGACCTCAAGCCTGGCGACATCGCAGTTAAACCAGTGGAGTCAGCAGCGTGGTAACAGCGATACCACTGTTTCGGGTACAGACACGTCGACTAACAGCAATCTGACCAAAGCACTGAACACCATTCAGTCTATTGGTTCCCGCTATGCCCGCGATGAAAATACCACTCTGGCGGAAGGTATTCGGGCAGCGGCAACTAAAAGTCAGGATATGAGTGCCGGAGCAGGCGGAAGTGCTCAGATTTCTTTCGATTCCGATCGACAAGTTCTGGGTAAAGTTGCTGGACTGGCTACCGGGATGAAAGTCTCAGGAGAGGGGCATCTGAAGGCAGAGTATACCGGCAGGAGTGGTTCTTCGCATGGTACCAGTTCCGATTTGACCCATCAGGGTGGAACAAGCAAAGGTTTCAGTGCGCAGGAACTGAAGGATTTCCGCGACGCAATGGACGTTGTGACGTCTACCCGCGTGACGGACAGCGGCAGCCATACCGACAATGCATCATCATCCCTTGCTAACCAACTGTCTTCAACATTCTCCAGTTTGCAAAGCCAGGCATCGCAGTTTAACGATGCGATTACCCGTAGTCATGAATACTCTCAGCTGGCCAGCTATGCAGAAAATAACAGTGCCAATATTAACCAGAACTACTCTCAGGAGTTTGTCGGTTATGTCACCAGTAAGCGCCCGGGTGAAGCTGATAAACTATTGTCGGATGCAGCCAGCCCTGAGGTGCGTGCAGAACGAGACAGGATGGTCCAGGAATTTGTGGAAGATCGCATGAAACCACAATTGCTGCAGGAATTTGAACAAAATAAAGGACGAACCGGTGACGGAATCGGCGGTGTCGGCGCATCATCAGGTCACGTAGACCTTCAGGCGGAATACGCTCAGCAGCAGGGCAGCATGAATGCACTGGCCAGTGCGAATGGAGTGAAACAAGGTAATGAGGTTGGTGCTGATGTACAACATCGCCGCAATAGTGCTGAATCTCAGATCGATAATGATAAAAATTCCGTGAACTCATCCGGTAATTCTGCCAGGACGGATTACAATCGCTTGCAGAATGAACATGAACAGGGTAATAAAAACTTTAATGAAGCTAAGATCGCGGAAGAAAAAAGGCAAAGTGATAAGATTGGAGACAATAGCATTGGAAGGAATGATTTGAACAGAATCAAGGATGAATTGCAGGATAAGTTTAATAAAGAGTAAGAGAGGGAAAGATGAAGCGCTCAGAACTGGAAAAGGATGCTGCATATGTTCTTGATGAGCTTAAGAATCGAGACTATGAGATTCCATCTAATAGCCAGATTCTAAAAGTTATTTTCAGTAAGTTAGTTATTGTTTACGCTATCCAGCTATTTTTTATTGCTACTGATGTGTTTATAAATGCTGGGCGAGTGGAATATCATTATTTTGATACATTGGTGATAGCTCTTGGTTCAAATGTTTTTTTTAGTCTTGTTTTTTTAATGTCATCCTATAATTTTGTCTGCATGAGAATTGCATTAGGCTACGAGATAAGAAATCGGTCGGTTTTAATTGGGTTAATTGAGAAAAAGATCCACTTCTATAGTGTTTTTCTCCTGTTCACAAATTCCATAGTTGGAGTGATTTTACTGTGGGTTGGAGAGAGTTTTGTCTCAGGTCTGGGGTTTTCATGGTTTGTGACATTTATTATAAGTGCTCTATTTTTACAGGGTTCATTATCCCGATATATGACACCTGCGGTGGTGAGTAGTTTGTCAAAAGTGAAAGAACTGCTCTCCGCAACCCCCAAATAAGCCATATCTTCAGGGCTTTGCTAATGAGTAAATGACCCTGCGTTCAAAACTTCAGCATAACCTTATGATTGATATGGTTATGCTTCTGCCTGTACATCATTCATACCACACTCTGAGAGTGTGGTGATGATAGTGGTTCTTCTGGGCATGATAGATATCATGCAACTTATATGGAAATGAGAAAAATATGAAACAAAGCATTAAGTTGATGGCAATGACTGCCGTATTATCCTCCACCCTGATCTTGTCTGGTTGTGGAGCGATGAGCACAGCGATAAAGAAACGTAATCTCGAAGTGAAGACTCAGATGAGTGAAACAATCTGGCTTGAGCCTTCTTCACAGAAAACAGTGTTCCTGCAGATCAAGAATACCTCTGATAAAGACATGTCTGGCCTGCAAGCCAAAGTCGCTAAAGCTGTTCAGGAGAAAGGCTACACCGTCACCTCATCACCGGAAAACGCACATTACTGGATTCAGGCGAATATCCTTAAAGCGGATAAAATGGACCTGCGTACCGCCCAGGGGTTCCTGAACCAGGGCTATGAAGGGGCGATAGCGGGTGCCGCATTAGGTGCGGGGATTACCGGTTATAACTCCAGTTCTGCCGGCGCAACATTAGGTGTTGGCCTGGCGGCTGGTCTGGTGGGAATGGCCGCTGACGCGATGGTGGAAGATATCAACTATACGATGGTGACGGATATTCAGATTTCTGAAAAAACAAACGCCAGCGTGCAGACCGATAATGTCGCTGCTCTGAAACAGGGCACTTCTGGTTATAAAGTACAGACCAGTACACAAACTGGTAATCAGCATAAATACCAAACCCGCGTTGTGTCTTCTGCTAATAAAGTAAACCTGAAATTTGAAGAGGCGAAGCCGGTGCTTGAGGAACAGCTTGCAAAATCTGTAGCTAATATTCTCTGAAATACTAGGATGGTTATTCAATCACCCTTATTCCTGGCTTGTCTGTTGCAAATAACACACTCCAATATTCTTTGGCTCCATAAACTAATCGTCTGAAGAATTTTATTTTGCTTTTACGATCAGTCTGTCTATGGGAAATATAATGAGCCTGAACCCTCGCGACTTAACGCAGGGCGGTCAGGTCGCTTTCATGCGCCTGAAAATGTTCCTGCAAATAAATAACCTGATTTCTTATTACGTTATTATGGGGGCGATTTTATTTGGCATCGCCGTCCTGCTTATGCGAATGAGTATTCAGAATCTGACCAACGGCATTATTTACTGGTTTGTTCGAGTAATGTCGCCCTTTACTGAAAAAATGGTCAGTCAGCCCGTCTATACCATCCGTTATTACGAACATAACCTGCAGTACAGCGCCAGGCAGGTGTTGAGTGACAGTTACACCATGTACTGCGGCCAACTGCTGAAACAGGAACTGGTTATTGCAGGATGTGCCGCGCTGCTGATCGCCTTTCTGGCCACACTGGCCGTGTACTGGTATCTCGGGCGTGCTGGCCGTAAACAGAGTGAGGATGAAATTATCGGGGGCCGGGTACTCTGCGAATCGCCAAAAGAAGTTGCCCGGATGATGAAAAAACGCGGGGAAGCATCTGATATTCGTATTGATGACTTGCCGCTGAAGCTGGATTCTGAAATTCAGAATATGGCTATGCATGGCACGGTATCAACCGGTAAATCCACCCTAATGCGCAAGATTTTAAAACAGCTGCGTGACAGGGGCGATCTGGTCATTATCTATGACAAAGGCTGTACGTTCGTTGAGGACTTCTACGACGAGTCCCGGGATAAAGTACTTAATGCGCTGGATTCCCGTTGCCCAAATTGGGATTTGTGGGAGGAATGCCGCTCTATCGCCGAACTGGAGAATGCCAGTACGACCCTGATCCCGGCCAGTAGCGGTGAAGATCCTTTCTGGCAGGGCAGTGCGCGCACCATCTTCGCGGAAGGTGCTGAGCGCATGCGTAAGGACGAGGATCGCAGCTACAACAAATTCCTGCGTACACTTCTGGCCATAAAGCTGGACCAGCTGCGGGCTTTCCTGGCCGGTACGCCAGCCTCCACACTGGTTGACGGCAAGATTGAGAAAACAGCCATCTCTATCCGGAGCGTACTGACAAACTACGTTAAAGCTCTGCGCTACCTGCAGGGCATTGACCGTCCGGGGCGGGAGAAGTTTACCATCCGGGAATGGATGAAGGGCCAGACCGATAAATCGAAGAATGGCTGGCTTTTCATTACCTCCGATGAACAAAACCATGAGTCCCTCAAGCCGCTTATTTCATTGTGGCTCAGCATTGCCGCCACCAGTCTTCTCGCTATGGGGCCGAACCGGCAGCGGCGTGTCTGGTTCTTCTATGACGAACTGGCGTCGCTGCATAAATTGTCCTCATTACCGCGGATTATTTCAGAAGCTCGTAAATTTGGCGGTTGTTTTGTGCTGGGTTTTCAGAACATCGCCCAGATGGAAGAAATCTATGGTCCTAAAGCCGCAGCGGGACTGTTTGACCTGCTGAACACCAAATTCTTTTTTCGTTCCCCGAGTGCGGAAATTGCGCAGTTTGTAGAAAAAGATCTGGGTGAAACCCGTCGTAAAAAATTCAGTGAACAGACCAGCTTCGGCCATGAGCAGGTCCGTGACGGGATTTCTTTCGGCAAGGAGGAAGAGCGTGTCACGGTGGTGACCTATTCAGACATCCAGAAACTTAACGATCTGCAGTGTTATGTCACCCTGCCCGGTGACTATCCCGTTGTAAAACTCTCCATGAGCTATGAGGCAATGCCTAAAGTGGCAGATGCCCTGTTGCTGCGTGACGTACAGACGAGTCTCGATCAGACGCTTGAGGATGAAATTCGGCGCCGCGGTGAAGAAGAACGGCACAAGTTTGCCGGATTGTTCGAGGGAGAATCGTTAATTCAGGCTGTTCCGGGCGGTGCGTTTATACCGGAGGGTAATCTTTCGAATACCCCTCCCCCTTCTGCCGACCTGGTGGCTGCTGTTCTTGCGGAAGCGAACACGCCTCCTGCGACGTGGCCATTGCAGACAAAGGGTACTTCCGGCGATGCAGATACCGAAAACACGGCTTCCACTGCAGTTGCCGCTGAAGGTGGCTCAGCCTCGACCGGAGGGACTGAGCGTGATATCGAACAGGATTTACCACAGGATGTTCCCCCGGGCCTGAACAGCGACGGTGAGGTTGTGGATTTCGCAGCGTATGAGGCATGGGCTCAGACCTCACACCAGACTCGCGATATGACCCGCAGGGAAGAGGTCAACATCAACCATGCGACAGATAAAACGCATGACTTTGATGACGACAGGGAGGTGTTCTGATGCTTTCCATTTCTTCTATAAAGGGTGATTCGGCCTATTACAGTCATGAAGACAACTACTATGCCAGCGGTTCGCTGGAGTCTCGCTGGCTGGGAGATGGCGCGGAGAAACTGGGCCTGAAGGGCGAAGTCGCCAACGCCGATATGGATGCGATACGTCAGGGCAAACTTCCTGACGGCACCGATCTCTCCAGAATGGTCAATGGCGTGAATAAACACCGCAGTGGCTACGACCTGACCTTTTCAGCCCCCAAAAGTGTGTCGATGATGATCCTCATTGGTGGTGATACCCGCCTGCTTGATGCGTGGAACCGCAGTGTGGAAAACGGCATGAAAGAGGTTGAGAAGCTTATCAGTGCGCGCATCACGGACGGTGGAAAAACCGACACTGTTCTGACGGGAAACATGGTGGCCGCACTGTACAACCATGATACCTCCCGTGCTTTAGATCCGCAGATCCATACGCATGCGTTAGTGTTCAATACTACGTTTGCGGAAGACAAATGGCGGGCGCTGGCCAGCGATACACGTATGAAAACCGGATTCGGTGAAAATCTGTATGCGCTGCAGGTGGCGATCGGAAACCTCGTACTGCAACCCTTCAGACAGGAGGCGGAAAAACTCGGTTATGAAACGGTTGCAGCCGGTAAAAATGGTCTCTGGGAGCTGAAAGATGTTCCCGTTGCGCCGTTTTCGACCCGAAGTCAGGCTATCAGCGAAGCGGCAGGGCCGGATGCGTCCAAAAAATCCCGCGACGTTGCCGCACTTGATACCCGCCAGGCTAAAGCCTGGGCCGACCCGGACCTGCTGAAAGCTGAGTGGCGCCGGCGGCTGACCGATGAAAAATTCGATATCGATAACTACATCGGCCAGGCGCAGACGCGGGCGGAGCCACCAGGCTCTGCTGTCGGCGGTACAGAGGGTATTCGGGCTACAGGCCAGCCTGGTGGTGCGTCTTCCGCTCAGATTTCTGAGTCAGACGTGCAGAAAGCCGTCAGTGATACGATTTCGGCGTTGTCGGAGAAGAAGGTCCAGTTCACCTGGTCGGAGATGCTGGCCGGCACGGTCAGTCGTCTGCCCTCTGCAACTGGTCTTTTTGAGCAGGCCCGTGCCGGCATCGATGCCGCGATTGAAGAGCAGCGGCTTATCCCGCTTGACCGTGAAAAGGGCATTTTTACTTCCGATATTCACCTGCTGAACGAACTCAGCGTCCATCAGCTGGCGCGCACGGCCATTCAGGAGCAAACCGTACTTATCTTTCCTGAACGGGCACAGGAGCGCGAGATGCCGGCAGGTGATGCTGTCTCTGTGCTGACGCAGGATAAAAGCCCTGTGGCCATTCTCAGTGGTCGCGGAGGCGCGCAGACCCTGCGTGAGCGCACGGAGGACGTGGCCATGATGGCCCGCTCACAGGGCCGTGAGGTGATGGTGATTGCAGCCGACGGTCGTAGTGGCCAGTTTCTGTCAGAAAGCCCGCATCTGGCAGGCAATGTAATGCTGCGCTCGCAGATGAATGCAGACACCGTATTGCCGGTGCAGGGCACAGTTATCGTTGACCGGGCGGAGAGACTGTCGCTGAAAGAAACCGTGCTGCTGCAGGAAAAGGCGCTCAGCGCCGGTGCGCAGCTGATTTTTATGGATACGGAGAACCGACAGGGAACGGGGAATGCCCTGTCTGTGCTGAAAGAGGCGGATATCCCGCAGTACCGGTTTTACAGCACGCAGCTGCCGGAGGTGCGGCTGGTCAGCGAGGCGGACAAACGGAGCCGTTATGGCCAGCTGGCGCAGGAGTACGTGCGCCTGTCTGCTGAAGGGCGGGATGTCGTGGCCCAGGTGACCGGTGCCCGGGAACAGCAGCAGCTGACGGAGGTTATCAGGGATATACGGCGTGATGCGGGTGAGCTGGCCCGGGAGCAGGTGACACTCAGGGTACTGGAGCCGGTGTGGCTGGACAGCAAAACCCGTCATCAGCGCGATAACTACCGGCCCGGGATGGTGATGGAGCACTGGGACGCTGAGAAGAAAACGATGACACGGCACACCATTGACCGGGTGGCTGAGGCCACTAACAGCCTGGTGCTGCAGGGAGAAGACGGCAGTCGCCTGACCCTGAAGGTCACGCAGGTTGACGGCAGCTGGAGCCTGTACCGCAGCCGGACACTGGAAATTTCTGAAGGGGACCGCGTCAGGGCGCTGGGGCGTGAGCTGAAGGGAGCCATCAAAGCGAAAGAGCAGTTCACAGTGGCGGGGCTGGAAAATGGCGTGGTACGGCTGCGAAGCGGCGACCGGGAACTGCGCCTGCCCACTGAACGGGCCGTAAAGCTGGCTCATGACTATGTGGAAGGGACCGGGGCGGGTACCAGCGCGTCGCGCACGGTACTGGCCGCAGTCGGTCCGCGAGGCCTGAATAAACAGACCCTGAATGCGCTGGCGCAGAGTGGCAGCGACATCCGGATTTATACGCCGCTTGCGCCTGAGCAGGCTGCGCGCAAAGTGGAAAGCGTGTCCGCCGTGCGACTGGCCAGTGACCAGGTCCGTCAGTCGACCGGCGAGGCAAATCTGGATACCGCCATACAGGCCAGCCGTGAGCGTCTGATGTCGGATGCAGAGCAGGCCGTCAGTCTGGCCATCCCGCGCGCGCAGCAGGGACAGGTACACCTCAGTGAAATTGTCCTGCTGTCAGAAGCGGTAAAATCCGGCCAGCCGCTGGCTGATGTCCGGACTGAAATCGCCCGGCAGGTGAACAGCGGGGAGCTGATTCAGCTGGATTCGGTTTCCGGGGCGGGAAACAGGGTGCTTGTTCCGCGTGTGGCGTATGAGATGGAAAAGACCATCATCCGCCATATTGCTGAGGGTAAGGATGCTGTACTGCCACTGATGGCGCTGACGCCTGCCTCAGTGCTGGCCGGTCTGACGGCTGGCCAGCGGGAGGCCACACGGACGGTACTGGAGAACACCGACCGCTTTATGGCCATTCAGGGGTATGCCGGGGTGGGGAAAACCACCCAGTTCCGGGCGGTGATGGGTGCCCTGAAGACCCTGTCTGAATCCGTGCGGCCGCGGGTATTGGGCCTGGGACCCACGCACCGGGCCGTGCATGAGATGCGTGAGGCCGGGGTGGAGGCACGAACACTGGCCAGTTTTCTGAGTGAAACCCGGCTGACCATACAGGCCGGGGAAACACCGGACTTCCGCAATGTCCTGTTCCTGACCGATGAGAGCTCGATGGTGGGCAACCGTGATATGGCAGAGCTCTATCAGCTGGTTGCCGCAGGCGGCGGACGGATGGTCTCCAGCGGGGATACCGCGCAGCTGCAGGCCATCTCAACCGGTCTGCCGTTCCGCCTGGTGCAGCAGCGCAGTGCCATCGATACGGTGGTGATGCAGGAGATTGTCCGCCAGACCCCGGCGCTGCGCCCGGCGATTGAAAGCATCATCGCAGGTCAGGTTGATACATCACTGCGCCAGGTGGATGACGTCAGCCCGCAACAGGTCCCCCGTCAGGAAGGAGCTTGGGTGCCTGGGAATTCCGTCATGGAAATCCGTGCGCCGAAAAAGGACCAGGAGCAGGACTCTCCCGCCGTCGGCGAGCAGACACTGACTCCAGAGCAATTGTCACTGGTCCGGACCGACACCATTGAAGCCATCCGGGATGACTGGATGGGGCGCACCCCGGAGGCGCAGCAGCAGACACTGGTGGTGGCGGAACTCAACGCCGATCGTCATGCCATCAATGATGCCATTCATGCCGCCCGGCATGAGAAAGGCGATACAGGTGCTGAAGAACGCACGTTCACCGTCATGGAGCCGATCCGGGTGCCTGACAATGCCCTGCGTGCGGCTGAAACCTTTGCGGAGTATACCGGCGCCGTGGCCATGATGAACGAGCGCTACTGGACTGTAGCGGAGGTAGATACGCAGGACGCCGTGGTCACGTTGCGTAATGCTGACGGGGAGTCGGTGCTGATCTCTCCTCAGCAGAACACTGCACAGGACATTTCCCTCTTCACACCCCGCGATCTGACGATCAGTCAGGGGGACAGGGTGCGCTTTACCCGCTCGGACACCGACCGCGGCTATGTGGCCAACAGCCTGTGGGAGGTGGCCGGGTTCACTGACGACGGGGCCATCCGCTTCCGCCAGGGAGATCAGGAGAAAATTGTCGACCCGCAGGCCATGACGGAGGACCGTCATATTGACCTCGCCTATGCCCTGACGGTGTATGGCGTACAGGGGGCCAGTGAGCGCTTTGCCATTGCCCTGACCGGTACCGAAGGTGGCAGGAAAAGAATGGCGTCTCTGGAGTCCACTTATGTGACGCTGTCACGCGTAAAGGAGCATGTGCAGATTTATACCGACGATCTGGCTGGCTGGAGTGCCGATGCCCGGCACTCAAATGCCGGACAGACCGCCCACGACCTGCTGCACCAGAAAAGTGACCACGAATCCGACACCGGCAACCGATTGCTGGCCATCGCCTCACGGCTGGATAAAACGGCACTGGGCCGCCGTGTGCTGGCGGAAAACGGCCTTGAGGGCGAAACGATGGCCCGCTTCATTGCTGCCGGCAGGAAATACCCGACACCTTATGTAGCCCTGCCGGCGTGGACCCGTCACGGAAAAGAAGCCGGGGCACTCCTGACCGAAATCCGCATTGAGGATGACGGGATGCGCGTGATGCTCAGTGATGAGTCCCGGCTGCGTGGTGGGGAGGATGCACAGTTCGCCGGCCTGCAGGCCAGCCGTAACGGACAGACACTCATTGCTGATGATGCACAGACGGCGCTGCGCATGGCACAGGAGAACCCGGAGAGCGGGGTGGTGATACGCCTGCACGGTGAAGAACGGTTGCTCAATACAGCCCGCCTGACCGGAGGACGAATCACGGAGCCTGATAAGGTGGCACGGACAGTGCGCAGTGTGGCGGAGGTTGAATCGGCGGCGAAAGCGGAAGACCCCATTATGCTGCCTCCGGATGAGCAGCAGAAACTGGCAGAGGCACAGGAAAAAGCGGCCCGGGAGCTGGCGGAGCAGGCCCGGCAGGAACTGCTGCCGGCAGTGCCGGGTGAGGAGAGGACCAGACCAGAACCCCTGTTGTCTGCCGATGAAGAACGACGCCTGCCTGACGGTGCAGCACGGGGAGAACGTGAGCTGGATGAGGCTATTCAGGAAACGGTGGCGGACGGTCGGGGCATCCGCCAGCAGGTGCGCGAACAGATGCTGCGTACGGAGCGTGAGTGGGTGGTGAATGTACCGGAAAAAGATATTGAGCTGGAAAAAGCGCTCGGTGGGGACTGATTCAGGGAGGATATGTATATGGTTGCTGGAATAATCATCATTGCCATTTTGCTCGCCGGATTTGTGGTATTGCTCAGGCAGGCCGGTTCAGCCCGGCATCCACTTTTGCAGAGACTGCGTGAAAAAGGGATTCGGCCGGGCAGAACTGAACAGTTGCTTTGCCGCAGACCGTCATTCGTCAGTGCCGGTCAGCTGATGACGGAACGGGAGCAGCGTTTTCTGCGCCGGCTCGACAGGGTGACCGATACCCGCCAGTGGCGGTTGTGCCCGCAGGTTCGTGTGGCCGATATCGTCAGAGTGGCGCCCGATCGTAAGTCCGGGAGCCGTGAATGGTGGCAACTGTTCCGCCTGGTATCGCAGTGGCATTGCGATGTGGTTATCACGGACCGCACCGGGCGAATCATTGTGGCAGTGGAACTGGACGATCGTTCCCATCAGGCGCCGAAACGTCAGCGGCGTGACCTGCTGCTGGAAGAAGTGCTGAAACAGGCTGGTATCCCGCTGCTGCGTAGCGATGATGAGCAGCAACTGGCTGAGCACGTCAGGGTACACCTTTGCGCACAACGACCGGAGACTGCGGCATGAGTCCGGGTAAATCTGTTGCCCTGCATCCTTTCAGGCTGGTCCTGAATTTCTCCGCGCTACAGCGCGATGTCATCCGGATAATCGCGTTTATGGCAATGGTGGGAGACCACATCGCCACTGCCTTCCAGCTGGATATGCCCTTACTGAACATGGCCGGGCGTTGTGCATTCCCCCTGTTTGCGCTGGTCAGCGGCTGTAACATGGCAGGCAAAACCCTGCGTCAGCACAGCCTTAACCGCCTGTGGCTGATGGCTCTCCTGGCCCAGCCGGGTTACTGGCTGTCCTTCAGGGACGCCGGGCTCATGTGGTGGCAACTGAATATCCTGTTCGCTTTCGCTGTTGTGATGCAGGTGGCCCGCTTCCTGCAGGCGGCGACCGTGCTTAATGGCGTTGCGGCTTTCACGGCCCTGGTGGGGTATCTGCCGCTTAGCTCTGCCAGTTACGGTATACCCGGTCTGCTGATGCTCGCCGGCGCGCTCCTTATCTGGCAGGTCCGGGACTCACTGCGGCCAGCCCTGTTTGCTGTCTGGCTGTTGCTGGTCGCCCTGCTTAATGCCCGGCATGGTGAAGTGATGACGCTCTCCAGCGTACTGCTGACGTTGACTGTGCTGTTTTGCGTGCACGGGCTGGTACCGGCTCTCGGACGACGCCTGCAGGCCGGACGGTGGTTTGCACCAGCGTATGCCCTCCATCTGCTGTGTATTGGTTTTCTGGTCAGTGTTCTCTGACCTGTCTTTACTGTTGCTTCAATCAAACATAAGGAATTCACATGAAAAATAAGCAAATCGCTTTGTATGCGGTTATCTCCGGTTGCCTGTCATTAAGCGGGCCGACGTTTGCTTCGTCAAAAGGGCCTGTACTTATCCATTCAGAACTACCTGAACAGATTCTGGCTGAGCCTCCCGCGGTGCCGGAGCAGGTCACGACTAACGTGCTTCTGCGACAGATTCTGGCGAAGGTGATAAAGACAAATAGCCAGAAGGAAGATAAACGCTGTAGCGATGGTGAAAAGAACTATTCTCCGGGCTACATCATCAGCGTTGGCAATAAAACGCTGCGTTGTGATATTGCCAGGGATTACCCGCAATGGATCGAGGGGGACAAAGCTTGAGAGCGAAAACACTTCTGTCTGCTCCTGGTTTGTTCAACTAAACGGCCTGACACCTCCGCAGGGCGTCGTTGTCCAACCCCGGCAATCGGGGAAAAACGAGTTTCCCCCGATTCCGGCGTTTCTGAATACATCCAGCGAAGTAAATACCATGCAAACAATGCCTAAAAAACATATGTGCCGATGGCTTCTGCCCGGCCTGCTCGGTCTGGTTCTGTGCGCGCCAGTACCGAATACTTACGCTGCCACCGTTGAGGCAGGATTTTCTCTAGAAGGTACAGCTCTCCAGCTGGTTCTTAAGACAATTGAGACTGCGCAACAGGAAATCCGTCTGATGGGCTATTCCTTCACCTCTCCGGAGGTGGCCAGGGCACTTGTCAGGGCAAAACGTCGGGGTATCGATGTGGGCGTAGTTCTGGACTGGAAAGCTAATACCGGAAGGAACAACAACGCCAGTAAAGCAGCCATGAACCTTCTGGTTGGTGCTGGTATCCCGGTTCGTACAGTCAGTGCCTACAAAGCTCTCCATGACAAAGTGATCGTCGTTGATGGCCGCAACACCCAGGTCGGCTCATTTAACTTCAGCCGGGCTGCAGACCGTTCGAATTCGGAGAACGTGCTTGTCGTCTGGGATGACCCAGTCTTAGCCCGCAGCTACCTGAACCATTGGACATCCCGCTGGGCGCAGGGAACGGGCTGGAAACAGACGTACTGACATCCCAAAAAACGATCCTGAAACGTAAACCGTGCGCCAACACAGGTTACGTTCATAAAGTAAGTCGCTGATTTCAGGAATCTGTAGTATCCTCTGCAAAGATCCAGATTTGATCCTTGAGGAGGCAGAGATGTCGCAGCCTGGAAATGCAGTTTCCTCATCGAAAGAAAAACGTGCGTATCGCAAAGACCATCCGCTGAGTGCTTCTGAGCGACAACAAAGTTTTGTTGCGCGGAAACGTGAAACGCACAAAGAAATTAAGATCCTTGTGCCTAAAGAACTCAAGAGCAAATTTCAGGAAATGTGTGCAGAAAGCGGTCTGAGTCAGGCAGAACTGTTTAGCCGTTTAATCGACAAAGCCAGTTAAACTGGCGTTATGGGCTGACATTCTTGCTTGAGTGGGCTCGTAGTGCTAGATTACTGATCGTTTAAAGAATTTTGATGGCTGGCCACGCCGTAAGGTGGCAGGAAACTGGTTCTGATGAGGTGTCTACCCGGGACCAGAAAAGACAAAACCCCGATAATCTTTCAATGTTTGGCGACGAAGAAGATTACCGGGGCTTACCTAAACTGTATAGAAGCTGTTGCTCTATGCAGGGAGTATAGTTTTATGCTCAGAAAAGTTCAACACCTGTTTCTGCGCCATTTGCTCCTTCCGTGCAACATAAGTGCGGGCGGGT